>NATK01000058.1 GCA_002085285.1 Candidatus Latescibacteria bacterium 4484_7 | reverse complement strand
ACATGTGTCTTGGTTGCTTTGTAAAACTCCCGACATCGTTCTTCTCGGATGCCTACAAACACGAGCTCCAAACATGTGAAAACTGTGGAAGGCTGCTCTACATCCCCTGACAGAATTTTCCACGCAGAAACGAATCGGTAAGAGCCGAATTGTCAAACTTACAAGCCCGGCCAACTGTTGACCAGGCAACAGGTTGAACTTGTGCGGTTTTTTGTGTTTAGGGAACGGAATATACATCATCACCCCTATTAACCGGGGGGGCACCTTGTCTCTTCCTAATCCCCGCGGGTTTTTTGTATTTCTTCTTGAAAAAAATGATCCGATTGATGTAAACTAATTTAACTGATAAATATTTTTAACATTCTTAAGAATGGGATCTAAAGACATAAATAAGAACTTTCTTTCGAGGTACACCACCAACAGGGTTCTGGGGGATTATCCGCCGTGGAAGGGATACCTCGTAACGGATTCTCTGAGTGACAAGAGATTCATCCTCTTTTCACTCACTGCTCCAGTCGCCACTCCCATCGCTATCGAAGATCTCAAGATGCGGAGTTACTTGTTCTCGCACAGGGGCGAACTCGCCATCCCCATCCTCCACCTCGAGCGAAGTGACGGCGAAGTCAATTTCCTGATACAGGAAAAGGAGATCGTACCCCTTTCAAAGGCACTCTCCATGCTCAGTCAGAAGAGGGTGAGAAACGAGCTGTCATCGCTGGTTGCAAAATTCCTCCACTACCTCGAAGAAGGGCTGTTGTTCAACAATTTGTCCCCTGAATCCATCGTGTCTATAGACGGTAAACTCGAGATTCTGCCTACTGCATATCTTCTCCCGTTCGAGTTTCTCGACTCCCTCTACACGGAGAGCAGCATCATCGATTCCGAGGTAGCACACACAATGGGAAGGCTTGCGGCATAGAACTCGCCTCGCTTGAAAAAAACTTCTCGACGAAAAAACTGATAAAGCTCGTTGCAAAACTCGATGGGTTGGTAACACCGGGAAGCAAGAGAAAAACTGGCATTCCGATCAGAACCGCCTTTGCGGTCGATAGAATAACGATCGATCTGAAGAAGATAGACAGGGCCGCTGAGAAAGCCGCTTCGGGCGGCAGGACTATCGTCGTCATCAACGGAAGAAAGGGTGAAGGCAAAAGTGCGGTCTTCTCTATAATCAGGGATCGTCTGGCAAACAACCTCAATATGACCAACGGCGTCAATCTAAGCCACCAAATGATTCTCGCCGACAGATCCCACAGCAACCATGACATTCGCCTCGACTACTTCTTTATCGATGACGAACTTCAGACCCCCTGTCTGAACTGCCATATCGTCGATAGGATCCTCGACTATATAGAAATCTCCAATCTTGGATTCGTCACAGTGAACGAAGATACGGAGCAAACGTTCATCGAAACTCTGAGCAGAGAAGCCGAGGAGAGGAATGTGCAGATCAGGAAGATCAACCTCCCCTCACTGGGCAAGGATGAAAAGCACGATTTCGTTGCAAGGATGGAATCCCTGACAGGGATAAAGATCCCATTGAAGAGCAAAGAACTCGCAGAGCCGCTCGAAAGCATCAAACTCAAGGTGCTCGGCTCCATATACGCCAAGGGGAGCAACGACAAAGATCCCCTAAGAGCGTTTACTGCGAGCGAGCGCTCTCTTCTGAACTTCCTTGCCGTCCTGAAGTTCGAAGTCCCCGTTGCCTTCCTCGAGAATATATACTCCACCGAGCAAGACGGCATCTACAACCTGCTCCACGAACTGATAAACAAAGGCATTCTCAAAGAGAGGCTGGACAATTCATTTCTGGCCGACGGGCAATACTCGCTCGTTTACTCAATCGCTTCGAACACAGTGAGCGAAAGGGCCCTCGCATCGCTGCCGGAAACGAGGGCGGTCCAACTCCACGACAACATAACGAGACTGCTCAAACAGCAAGGCCAAGCCCCTCTCTCCTACCTCTTCTATCACTACATGAGGAGCGGCCAGAAAAGAGAAGCGGCACTCATAGCTCGTGAGATACTGAAATCTCTCGTCCGGGAAAAGAGGGCAGCGGCCATCGCCTGTTTCAACGAGTACATTTATTCCGAGAAACTCGATCAAGTGCTCGAACCTGAAACGAGGTTCAATATATTGCTCGAGCTCGGAGATTTCTTCGCCCTGATCGGCAATATGGAAAGGGCTGCAGGATTCTTCGGCAGGTGCAGGAAAGAGATCGCCGAAGAGGAGCAAAGGACCGACTTCAGGGTCCTAGCCGTCGAAGCGTGCAGAAGGGAATGTGAGATACTCGAAAAGCGCGGCGAATTCGTCAGAGCGGAAAAACTCCTTACAAAAACGCTCGAGGAGCAGGGCAAGTTCGTTTCTTCGAAACACAGGGCCAAGCTGTACAACGACCTCGCATGGGTTCAGTACAGACTCGGACAGTTCAAGGAATCGTGGGAAAACTGTCTTCTCGTTCATAAGCTGCTCGACGAGAAGAGCGATCCTCTCGAAATAGCCCAGGCCTACAACCTCATGGGAGCATTGAACTGGAACACGAGCAAATACGACGATGCCGTCCTCTGCTATAAGAAGTGCCTTTCGCTGAGAGAAACAGCGGGTGACGAGATAGGAGTAGCTTCGAGCTACAACAACCTCGGACTCGTTTACCGCTCGATGGGCGAGACTACCGAAGCCCTCGAATACTTCAAGATGAGCATGGAGATCAAGCAGAAGTTCAAAAACCTCCCAGGCCTCGCCGCCGCTCACCTGAACATCGCCCTCGCATACCTCGACATGGAGGTATTCAAAGAAGCCGAAGAACATTGTCGAACCGCATGCGATATGGCAGCCGAGATCGGCAACCAGCAGCTCCTCGCCGAGTGCTATGGAACGATGGGCGAGATATTCTTTGCAAGGGGGCGCTACTCGAAGGCAAGACAGTACTACTTCAAAGACCTTCGCATATGCCACAAGACAAAATCTATGAGGGAGCAGGCAATCGTCTTCAGGAGACTCGGCGAGCTGAGTCTTATCGAAGGAAAGATCACAGAGGCCGTCGAGCTCCTCAATCAGGCGAAGGCACTGAACAAAAAGATCGGTTCCCGCCTCGAAGCGGCTCTCCTAATCATGCTCGAGGGAAAGATCTTGATCAACCAGAACAAGGTCGAAGAGGGCAAGCGAAAACTCGAATCGGCGAGCCTCGAACTTCTGATGCTCGGCAAGAAGAATTCGGCGGCGGTAGTGGCTGCGGAGATAGGCAAAATCTACCTTGAGGAAAAGAACGAGGCTCTTGCGAGGGAATACCTGTCGAGGGCAATCGCCCTGATAGGCAGCGACAACCATCTGCCGAGAGAGATCAGGGAGCTCAAGAAGAGCATCGACGAAATCGAGCCTCCTACTCCCGCAGACATCTCGAGCGACTCCGGCAGATTCAAGGCTCTCTGCCGTGTACTCTCTATGCTGAGAACGGCGCAGAGCCCCGAATGGTTCCAGAAGACGATCACGGAGACGGCCAGGAAACTCACCGGCATGTCACGGGCAATACTCGCAATAGAAACGGAGAGAAAGAACACCTTCAAAGTGCTTGCGGCAAGCGGTTACAACCATCAAAAAGGCTCGCTTCTCGAAAAAGACGTCATCGATATTCTCCGCTCCACGAAACAGCTCGGATGTCACATAATCATCGCAAAGGACAGGCTATCGTCCCTTAACTTGAGCGATGAATTCAAGAAAAAACATCCCGTCATAGCTTGCTATCCTCTCAAGGTTCACAAAGAGGTCATCGCCTTTCTGTACCTCGATTCGACCACCCAGAAGGAGAAGTTCTCCGATGATGAGAATACCTTCCTCATCGCCTTCACTCACATGGTGGCACACGGCCTCGAGCGGTACCTCCTGAGCAACAGGATAGAGGATCTGGAGAAGAGGTCTCGTGATGCATTCAGGTCGCCTGCAATGGCGAAGGCGGAAGCAAAGTTTCTCGAGCTCGTCGGCACCTCTTCGGCTATCCATCACATATACGAATTGATCGACGGAATCAAAGACATGGACACGACGATACTTCTCACAGGAGAAAACGGCACAGGCAAGGACCTCGTCGCAAAGACGATCCACTACAGCAGCATTCGTGCAAAGAAGCCGTTCGTCTCGCTCAACTGCTCTGCCATTCCGGGCGAGCTCCTCGAGAGCGAGCTCTTCGGCCACGAGAAAGGCGCCTTCACAGGAGCATACAAACAGAGGATCGGGCATTTCGAATCGGCCAACGGCGGAACGATCCTCCTCAACGAGATAGGCGACATGCCGCTTCAACTGCAACCGAAGCTGCTGAGAGTCCTCGAGGAGCAGAAGTTCTACAGGCTCGGAGGAACAAAAGAGATTTCCACGAACGTCAGAATCATCGCGGCAACGAACAAAGACCTGCTCGAACTCGTCAGAGAGGGACGATTCAGGGAAGACCTATACTACAGGATCAACATTTTCCCGATAAGGATCCCGGCTCTGAGGGAGAGAAAAGAGGACATCGAGCCGCTCGCCGAACATTTCCTCGAGATGTACAGCAGCCTCTACAACACGACGAAGAAAAAGCTTGCCCATGAAACCCTATCATACCTGATCGATTACGACTGGCCCGGCAACGTGAGAGAGCTCGAGAATCTCATCAACAGGCTCGTCATCATAACGAAAGGCGATACGATTCTCCCAGAAGATCTCCCCGATCACATGGTCAAGAAGCATGAGAAGATCGGTGCAAGCACCGAATCCTCGCTCGAGGCAGCGGTCGAATCGATACTCGAAACGATAAAATATTCCACTACCGATCCCATACTCCCCAAGATACAGGGAATGGTAATAAAGAAGATGGTCGAAAAAACCAAGGACAAAACGAAGGCCGCATCCCTTCTCGGCATCTCGAAACCGACCCTCTACTCAAAGTTGAAAAATGGTAATAAGACCTCATAGAAGAAACCTCTTCATGGTCAAGGCGGGAATCATACTCTTCCTCGTTCTCCTCGCCATATACATCCCCCTCAAGATCTACTTGGTCAGCTCAGGTCAGAACATGCGCCGACCTTTCGATCAAACGATCGATATCTTTTTCACCAACCAGTTGCGAGGCTACTGGACGCCGTGCGGGTGAAAGAAGAAGTACCACGCCGGTGCGGCGAGGTGGATTGCATTTCTCGAACAGAAGAAAAAATCTAATCCCGTTATTATTATCGACGCGGGAGATTTCACGTACCCCAAGCCGACCAAGGGCGATGAAATCAGCAATCGGTATTTTTTCACCGCGCTGAAGGCGATGCACTACGACGCGCTGGCAATCGGGGAGAACGAGATAAGATTCGGCATAGGGCATTTGCTCGATCTCTCGAAAAAATACGGGCTTCCTCTGCTGAGCACAAACCTCCTCTACAGTGGGTCGGGCAAACCCATAGGGTCGAAATATATAATCGAAGAAGTAGGCGGCACGAGGGGCATCCTTGGCAGGAAAGGATCGGTCAAGATAGGAATCTTCAGCGTGATTCTGCCCTTTTACGCACACAGTACAGGTGAAAAAGCCATGCGAGATTACGACGTGCTCTCCCCAAAGGTGACTGCAATGGAAGCCGTTTCGAGCCTGAAGAGGTCCGGATGCAACCTCATCGTAGCCGTCTCCCACCAGGGATGGCGGAAAAGCATCGATCTTGCGAAGAGCGTCGATGGGATAGACATCGTAATCAACGCCCATAGAGCTCATGACCATACCTACTCCGAGAGAACAGGGAAAACTCTCGTAGTCGATGCCGGTGACAAAAGGATGTCGTTCTCCGAGATCATCGTTACCTTCAAAGGCGATTCGCTCTTTACAAAAGCCATCGATTCGTATGACGAAGTTATAAAGACACCGCGCAACGAGTATCTCGACAGATTGTACAGGGAATACGACGAGGAATTGGAGAAGGCAGGATTGAAATAAACCGAATTTCTCGATACGATGATCCAGCGCTAAAAGTGCGAGACTGAACAAGGAAATGCTCGTAACGGATCGAACAGGGGGAAAAGAAAAATGAAGCTCAAATGGATCGTTTCGTTTCTCGACGATTACCTATCTGTAGATGCCTTCAGGCTCGATTCATCGTTGAACGGCCTGCAGGTCGAGGCTTCGAGCACGGTGAAGAGAGCAGCGGTTGCGGTTGATGCATCGGAACGCTCTATAAGGGCTGCTGCAAGAAAGAAGGCCGAGCTTCTCATCGTGCACCA
Organism: Candidatus Latescibacteria bacterium 4484_7; assembly: GCA_002085285.1. Lineage (GTDB taxonomy): Bacteria > Krumholzibacteriota > Krumholzibacteriia > Krumholzibacteriales > Krumholzibacteriaceae > 4484-7. The sequence goes on along the minus strand of NATK01000058.1, from coordinate 4,705 downwards.
CGGAATCTTCTGGAGCTGCCCGACTCCGATAACCGGAGTCATTGCTGCCCGTATCAAGCTCCTGTTCTCGAAGGGCGTCTCACTATATGCTGCTCACCTTCCCCTCGACTGCAATGAGGAGGTCGGGAACAATGCGGTTTTCGCAAGGCTTCTCAGTCTTTCCGACCCCAAACCATTCGGAGACTACAAGGGAGTGAAGATCGGCGTGGCAGGAAACCTAAGGAAGCCTGTCACAATAAACGCCCTCGCTGCGAGGGTAAGACGTTCAATCGGAGGCTCAATACAGCTCTTTCCATTCGGGCCTGCAAAGATAAATAGAGTAGGAATAGTGTCAGGAGACGGAGCTTCGTTCGCAGAGGAAGCCTCCGAGACGGGATGTGATGTGCTCATTACAGGAGAGAGCTCGCACTCCGCCTATCATACGGCGGCGGAAAGCGGCATAAGCCTCATCTGCGCAGGGCATTATGCCACCGAGACGCTCGGTGTCAGGGAACTCGCCGGAGTCCTGACCGACCGCCTCGGCATCGAGACGCTCTTCATCGATATACCTACAGGGCTTTAGAGCGCGCCGAAACATTGAACCGTCGGGGAACAAAAGAAGATGCACCTATCCTTATAAGGGCGCCGACGTGCTGTTCTTTTATTGTATTAAAAAATGGTGGGAGCTACAGGATTTGAACCTGTGACTTCTACCGTGTGAAGGTAGCACTCTGACCCCTGAGTTAAGCTCCCACTCTGATGGGTTAATTATAATTGAATATCAGAATTTTTCAAGGACTCGATTATTCTCCCCTGCGATACTCTTCTATCAATTCTCGGGCCCTTTCGAGGTCGCCCTGCTTGACGAAGACCTTGACGACTCCGAGCCCGTCAACCGTTATCGGCGTAACCCCCTGTACAACATCCGACTTCATTATCGCCATGATCCCAGCACTTCCGAGAAGACCCTTGATCACACTCGCCTCGACCTCTCCCTGAACAGCTATGAGCTCCACTGTTTCCTCGTTGGTTTCTTCGTTCATTTCGACCTCCAGTTATTTTTATACAAGAATGCCGCCGCGATTTCAACACATCTCGCACAAGTGCGGCCGATTTTATCGACGAACTTAACGCGGAAGCGCACGAGTCTTCCTGCGCGTATCGGTCCGGGGCTCGATTGCCCCCTCCAACCTCTTTGCCATTTACGAGCACATCCTCGAGCCATTTTTATACTGGCTTGTGCGAACTTTACTGATGCGTTCGCCCCCGCCTTCGATTATCATCTCTCGAGTATTCGTTTGAAAGCGGAAAAGTTTTGCTGAAGCCGGGCAAACATATGAGGGAGGACGAGCGAGATGAATCTCGGCGCGCATATGTCAATCGAAGGGGGAGCGCATCTCGCCCTTGAAAGGGCAAAGTCGATCGGGTGCAACGCCGTGCAGCTCTTCGTCAAGGGCCCGAACCGGTGGAAGCACAGGGAGTTCACAGACGAGGAGATCAAATCTTTCAAAGAGAGGCTCGTCGGCTTCCACGAGGCGTTCGTCATAGCTCACTGCACCTATCTCGTCAATCTCGCTTCACCTGACAAGAGACTCATCACCTTATCCCGCAGGGGCTTTCTCGACGAGATGAACAGGGCAGAGACCCTCGGAATCCCGCACATCGTCCTTCACCCCGGCAGCCACAGGGGCGCAGGCACAGAGGAGGGCATAAAGAGGGTGGCGGAAAGCATCAACCACCTCTTCGAGCAAACGAAGGACTACGCCGTTTCGATACTTCTCGAGACGATGGCGGGACAGGGCAACTCGCTCGGCGGATCATTCGAAGAGCTAGCCTCTATTATAAAGCTCATCGATGACAAGGAGAGGATCGGGGTATGCCTCGATACCTGTCACATCTTCGCCGCAGGCTACGACATAAGGAGCAAAAATGCCTATGAGAAAACGATCGCTAATTTCGACGAGGTGATCGGGCTGGAAAGGCTCAGGGCTTTCCACATCAACGACTCGCTCAAGCCGCTGGGTAGCAAACTCGACAGACACACCCACATAGGATCCGGAGAAATAGGTCTCAAAGGCTTCGGGAATCTTATCAACGACGAAAGATTCTTCGACAGGCCCATGGTGCTCGAGACACCGAAGGGAGAGGACCTCGAGATGGATAAAATGAATCTCCATATACTGAGGAGCTTGAGGGCAAGGAAGAGATAAGCCTGCAATCAACCCGCTCGATATCCCGATCAATGCAGACAAAAATTTCGGTCGGCCCTCTGGCGGCTATCGGCTGCCTCCTGTGCCCCGTCGGTCGGCCCTTTGTCTGCCCTCTGCCGCCGGCTAAAGGTCGGCCTCTTGTACGCCCTCGATCGACCATCCGCTGGCTATCGGTCGGCCCTCTGGCGGCTATCGGTCGGCCTCATATTTGCCTTCTGTCGGTCCTTTATCCGGCCTCTGCCAGCTACCTGTCAACCCTTTGTCGACCCCCTATATATGCATCTCTACAATATCTTTGTCCTGCAGGATATAGTCCTTCTGTACCGTCTGGCCGTCGAACTTGGCCGATCCCCATATCCGCGCGAATCTAAGGTTGATCGCGAAATCGTGATGAATGTCTCTTGCGAGCTGGAGGACTGTGCTTCCCCTCGGAAGGACGAAAGGCGATTCCATGTCGGGCTTCTTGCCCGGAATCTTCGTATAGACCCGAACGATCTCGACCGTTTCGAACACTTCGCGTTTCAGCTCACTCGTCCCCTCACCGGTCACGGATGAATCCTTGAGCATGTCGAGGATCAACTGCACCTCGTCTTCGGGGTGAGAAGAAGCATCGACCACAAGAAGCAGCGCATCGGCGTTCCTCAGCAGATTATAGTAAGGGAGCTTCCTTATCTCTTCCTCCAGAGGCGGCAGGTCAACCACCTGGATCTGAATATCCTCGAAGGCCATCATCCCGATGACAGGAATCGTAGTAGTGAATGGATAATCGGCGACCTCGGGAGATGCATTGGTAAGAGATGAGAGCATCGACGACTTGCCGCTGTTCGGCAGGCCGACGAGGAGCACCTGCGCCGCCCCCTGCCTATCGACGTTGAATATCGAGCCCCTGCGAGTCTTTCTTCGCGCCTCTTCGAGAGTCTTTATCTGCGCGATCTTCCGCGTGAGCGCCGCCCTGAGCTTGTCCGTGCCCTTGTGATGCGGCATGATGGCAAGCATCGCCTCGAGAGCAGCGATTTTTTCCTCCGATGTTTTGGCGTTCTTGTACTCTTTCTCCGCTTCGAAATATTGCGGTGGTAGATTCGCAGGCATACTTTCTCTCCCTTTTCTTAATCTATATCATAAGATATACGCTATTTCAATAAATACAAGGAGCAACGGCGATGGGGTGCCCGGCAGAACAAAGCTCAACGTGCTTCGAAGAAGGGACTAAATGCAAAAGGTATCGCACGCCGAATTCTCACTCCTCGAGCGAAACATATTTTCACTTGTTACACGCATCATTGATGTTTATACTTTGAATTCAATCCCGTTCGATTAATCGAACCGCTTTTTTGCGGCCGGACGGGTGCAATTTTGTTCTTTTTATTCAAGTAAATAATAGGGAGGTCAAAAATGTACGACGTCACCATTCTCGGTTCAGGCCCCGCAGGTCTTACAGCGGCAATTTACACGGGCAGGGCTGATCTCAGGACGCTGGTCGTCGAGGGCTTGAGCGTTGGCGGCCAGCTAATGATCACGACAACGGTCGAAAATTTCCCCGGCTTCCCCGAAGGGGTCGAGGGACCGGAGCTCATGGACAGAATCCGCAAGCAGGCGGAAAAGTTCGGCGCCGAATTCAAGCTCGGGGACGCCGAAGAGATAAAGCTCGACGAGCATCCTTTCAAGGTGAAGGTGAGCAACGAATGGCATGAAACGAGATCGGTAATCGTAGCAACAGGATCCTCTTCGCGGTGGCTCGGGCTCGAGTCGGAGAAAAAGCTCATGGGCAGAGGCGTTTCGGGGTGCGCGACGTGCGACGGATTCTTCTTCATGGGCAAAGATGTAGCTGTCATAGGCGGCGGGGACTCGGCCATAGAGGATGCAACGTTTCTCACGAGATTCGCAAAGAAGGTGACGATCATTCACAGAAGAGATCAATTGAGGGCATCGAAGGCAATGCAGAAGAAAGCGTTCAAGGATCCAAAGATCGAGTTCATCTGGGACTCGGTCGTCGAAGATATCCTCGATGTTAACGAGAACAAGGTGACAGGGATCGTTCTCAAGAACGTCAAGACGGACGAGAAGACGACATTCCCTGTAGATGGGGTCTTCATCGCCATAGGGCATGAACCGGCAACGTCGATATTCAAGGGAAAGCTCGAGCTCGACGATCACGGTTACATAGTTACCGAAGGTGTCAAGACATCGGTACCCGGTGTATTCGCAGCAGGCGACGTTCAGGACCCGAGGTACCGCCAGGCGATATCGGCGGCGGGCACGGGGTGCATGGCCGGCATCGAGGTGCTCAAGTATATCGAGGGTGAACAGGCTACGGGCGGATGGTAATCCGTTCAGGCGAATTGAATGCAACTGGCAGATGGTAATCCGTTCAGGCGAATTGAATGCAACTGGCGGCCGGCAGACCTCAGCATTCAAGGATCGGATAGGCTCGGGCGGCCGGCAGACTTCAGCACCCAACGATCGTACAGGCTCGAGCGGCCGGCAGACTTCAGCACCCAACGATCGTACAGGCACGG
>NATK01000057.1 GCA_002085285.1 Candidatus Latescibacteria bacterium 4484_7 | reverse complement strand
GCTGAGATGAAGGTTTTTCCTCCCTGGGCCTACGGTACAGAGGTTGGGGTGTTCGCAAGCAGGTCACCCGTGCGTCCCAACAGGATCGGTCTGAGCGTTGTCAGGCTGAAAGGCATAGAGGGAAACGAAGTCGCAACGAGCGGTCTCGATGTGTTCGACGGGACGCCGCTTCTCGACATCAAGCCTTATATCAAGGAGCTCGATTCGAAGGACGACGCGAACTACGGATGGGTCGAAGAGCTTGATGACATGGAACATCTGATACTTCATATAAAGGGGATACCTCACGATTATTGAGTTTGAGGGAGGTGTGAGATGAAGGTTACGATCGTCTATGACAACACGTCGGCCCGGGATGACCTCGAGGCCGATTGGGGCTTTTCCGCTCTCGTCACTGCACACGGCCGCAGGCTCCTCTTCGACACGGGTGCCAAAGGCTCCATTCTTCTCGGCAACATGGAAAAGCTCGATATCGATCCCCGCTCCGTCGAAGAGATATTGATCTCTCACGATCACTGGGACCATACCGGCGGTCTATCCGATATCCTCGAGATAAATCCTGTGCCGGTATATATCCCGAAGTCGGCTTCGGGGCCTTCCGGTCTCTCGGAGGTGATCAGGGTGGATGAGGCGGTGAAGATCCACGAGGGGATCTATTCCACCGGTGAGCTCGAGAAGATCGAGCAGTCGCTCGTCGTGGAGGTCGATGGAGGTGTGGCAGTCATCGTCGGGTGCTCGCATTCAGGGATAGGGAATATCATAAGGGCAGCACAGAGATTCGGTCCTGTGAAGGCGCTCATTGGAGGGTATCATGGTTTCGACGAGTTCGAGGCGGTGGAAGGGATAGACCTTCTCGTCCCGACTCACTGCACACAATTCAAGTCGGAGCTGAAGAGCCGGTATCCCGGGGCGTACAGAGAAGGAGGCGCCGGCAGGGTGTTCGAGCTGTAGGGCTTGTTGCAGCTTGCGGGCGATAAAGGGAGGTAAGGCTTAGGTCCGTGGGACCCGGCATGGCACTTTGCGGGCGATAAGATGGGCGCGTGTAAAAGGTTTCGGGCTGTGGGGACCGCCATGGCTCTCGAACGATAATATCTTGTCGCCCCGGAATTTGATTTTTGGATGCTGTTATGCCTTGCCCGGTGTAGATGGGTCGCTCGAGCTTCAGACAGACAGGGATCGTTTTGAAGGGATTGATATTCGACATAAAGCGATTCGCCATTCACGACGGCCCCGGTATAAGGACGACCGTTTTCTTCAAGGGATGTCCGTTGAAGTGTCCCTGGTGCCATAACCCGGAAGGGATCGATCCATCACCGGAGATCATTGTATCAGACGATCGGTGTATCGCATGTTTCGACTGTGTCGCTGTTTGCCCAAAGGGTGCAATAGCAGAAGCCGGACGGACCGTTACGATAGACAGAGCGAATTGCGACCTCTGCGGTGAGTGTGTAAGGGTTTGCTATGCAGAGGCATTAGAGATTGTTGGCAGGGAAATCGACTCTGATGAATTGATGGGCGAGATCAGAAAGGATCGAATCTTTTACGAGCAGTCGGGGGGTGGTGCGACATTTTCGGGTGGAGAACCCCTGATGCAGTTCGATTTTCTCGCTGAGACCCTTAGTATGTGCAGAGATGAAGGGATAGGCACTGTCCTGGATACATCGGGTTTCGTGTCGTCCGAGAGGATGATCGGGATAGCTCCCCTCGTAGATGTCTTTCTATTCGATGTTAAACACATGGACAGTTCCATACATGAACGGTATACCGGTGTTCCTAACGGGCCGATTCTCGACAATCTCGAGCTCCTAGCGAAGAGAGGCGCGCTTATTGTAGCGAGGTTTCCGCTCGTTCCGGGCTTCAACGATTCTGCTGAGAACATCGAAGAGACTGCATCTTTCCTCGCCTCCGCTGGAATTGAGGAAGTAAGGATCCTGCCTTATCACAAGGCTTGGTTGGCGAAGTACGAGAAGCTCGGGAAGGGAGTTAGGCCTTATATGGCCGATGTGCCTTCTAAAGAGGACATGAGCGGGGTAATAGCGGCGTTCAGAGGGCACGGGCTGAAAGTGGCCGTGGGAGGGTGAATATACCTCCGAGTGAGGATAGGCCGGCAGTGGGACGAGTGCGCGAATAAGTGGGCAGGCTTGCAATCGCTGCAGAGCAGTGCTAATCTTCAAGTTATTGGAATGACAGCGAGGACGTTGCTCACAGCACGTTCCACCGAAGAAGAAACCGACGAATATCATGTGACCGCGAACGAACAAGGTTGGAATATGAACGAGAGAATAGAACGTCTCAGGGAGCAAAGCGTATCGACTACACCATACATCTCTTCCGAACGGGCAGAGCTGATAACCGAATTTTACCAGAGCGGCAGGGCGGACTACCTGTCCGTTCCCATGGCCAGGGCGCAGGCCTTCAAGTATATAATGGAGCATAAACAGATTTCGATTGGAAATGGTGAGCTCATCGTAGGAGAAAGGGGACCCGCCCCGAGGGCCGTGCCCACGTATCCCGAGCTTTGCTGCCACACGCTGGAAGATCTCGACATATTGAGCAGCAGGGAGAGGGCCCGCTTCGATGTATCCGATGAGGTTAGAGAATCCTTCGAGAAAAGAATAATTCCATTCTGGCAGGGCAAGACGATGAGGGAGCTGGTCTTCGATGCGATGGCCGATGAGTGGCGTGCGGCCTTCGATGCAGGCGTTTTCACCGAGTTCATGGAGCAGAGAGCGCCGGGGCATGCGATAATGGACGACAAGATATACAGGGAAGGCCTCGATGGGATGAAGAGGCGCATATCAGATTCGACTGCACACTTGGACTATGACAACGATCCACTGGCAGAGAAAAAGAGAGAAGAGCTCGAGGCGATGGCGGTTGCTGCTGATGCCTTAATCGCACTTGCGAGACGCTATGCTGAGAAGGCTATGGAATTGGCAGACATGGAGAACGACCATGCAAGAAGGGTGGAGCTGGAGCGTATAGCCGAAATATGCACTCATGTTCCGCAGAATCCGCCGGGAGACTTCTGGGAGGCTCTTCAGATGTACTGGTTCATCCACCTCGGTGTGATCACGGAGCTGAACGTCTGGGATTCGTTCAACCCCGGCAGGCTCGACCTCAATCTCTACCCATTCTTCAGAAGGGGGCTTGAAGACGGATCGTTGAGCAAGGAATTTGCCAAGGAACTCCTGCAGTGTTTCTGGATCAAGTTCAACAACCAGCCGGCTCCGCCGAAGGTCGGTGTGACGGACGAGCAGAGTGCCACGTATCAGGATTTTTCACTTATAAACGTCGGGGGTGTCGATATCAAGGGCGAGGATGCAGTGAACGAGCTCTCGTACCTCGTCCTCGATGTGCTTGAAGAGATGCACATGATGATGCCGAGCCTGTGCGTGCAGTTGAGCAGCAAGAACGGCGATGACTTCTTGAAGAGGGCGGTCGGGGTGGTCAAGGCCGGTTTCGGGCAGCCGTCATTCTTCAATACCGATGCGATCATCGAGGAGTTCATCAGGCAGGGCAAGTCGATAGAGGACGCAAGGCTCGGAGGGCCGAGCGGTTGCGTGACGATCAGCGCATTCGGCAAGGAAAGCTGCACACTCACAGGTTACATGAATTGGCCCAAGATCATCGAAATAACCTTGAACAACGGCATCGATCCCGCGAGCGGCAAGAGGGTAGGATTGGAGACTGGCGACCCGTCGATGTTTCATTCGTTCGAAGAATTGTTCGATGCGTATAAAAATCAACTCAACTACTTTGTCGATGTGAAAATTCACGGCAATGACGTGATAGAGAGGATGTATGCCGAGCACATGCCGAGCCCGTTCATGTCGCTTCTCGTAGATGACTGCATCGAAAAGGGGAAGGATTACCACGACGGAGGTCCCCGTTACAATACGACGTACATACAGGGAGTCGGTATAGGCACAGCGGCCGATTCGCTGGCAGCCATCAGGTATCATGTTTTCGAGAATCGATCGGTAAAGATGCCCGAGCTTCTCGATGCCCTCTCGAAAAACTTTGAGTTCAATGAGAGGTTGCGCCTCATGCTTTCGAACGAAGCGCCTAAGTACGGAAACGACGATCCGTTCGCTGATTCGATAGCCCAGAGCCTCTTCGAAGCCTACTTGGAGGCGATCGACGGGAGGCCGAATACGAAGGGGGGCTTTTACAGAGTGAACCTTCTACCGACCACGGTGCACATCTATTTCGGCAGGGTCACCGGAGCCACACCGAACGGCAGAAGAGCGGGCGAACCACTTTCGGACGGCATATCGCCGAGCCAGGGCGCCGACAGAAAGGGACCGACGGCTGTTATAAAGTCAGTGGCGAGCTTCGATCACACGAGAACGGGAGGCACGCTGCTCAATCAGAAGTTTCTACCCCAGCTTCTCCAGAGCAACGAGGGAATGGAGAAGGTCGGAGCCCTGATCAGGGCGTATTTCACCATGAAGGGGCATCACATCCAATTCAATGTCGTAACTGCCGAGACGTTGAGGGACGCCCAGGAACACCCCGAGAGGCACCGCGATCTCATAGTAAGGGTGGCAGGCTACAGCGATTATTTCGTAAATCTCGGCAAAGGGCTGCAGGACGAGATAATTTCGCGGACGGAGCATGGTGAGTTTTAACGAGCCTCGCAGTTCATTCGGAGACTTTTTTCACAAAATCCGTCAATTCACGGGTAGAGCAGGTCTTCTCCTGAGGGCTGCATCAAGTTCATTCGAAATGCATTTTCACCACGTCTGGTAATGTGCAATTATTATTTGATGGAAATCTTTTTACGATATTAAACTCCTAATGGTTTAATCAATTATTTTTTTCTTTACAAGATTCCAATCGAAATTTAGAATCCTGACAGGGAAAAAATAATAGAGGGAAAAGTGAAGTTTAACCATGTATTTCTATGCTGCGTTTCCATTGCGTTGGATACGAGCGCGGTGGCTGCTGAAATGGGGGTCATTTGGAAATGGATCGGAACAAAAGGGTGTCGACGGGCATAAGAGGCCTCGACGATATTCTCAAGGGCGGCTTGTTTGCAGGGAGATCTTATCTTCTCGTCGGCTCGTCCGGGACAGGGAAGACGATTTTTTCCATTCAATTTCTGCTTGAAGGGGCTAGAAAGGGTGAAAAATCTGTCTTCATAAGCCTCGCAGAATCCCTCAACAATATAAGAAAAGACATCGAGGCGTTCGATTGGGATACCGGCGGAATCGTTATGCGAGAGGTTTTGTTCGCCGAGGGTGATAGGGACGATGAGGTGGGCGAATACAGCATTTTTTATCCAAACGAGGTCGAGAACCTCTCCGTTTGGAAGGAGATATACGAGATAGTACGTGAGGAAAAGCCGGATAGACTGGTTATCGATTCGGCCACTCAACTTCGCTATATCTCGCAAGATGAATTTCAGTTCAGAAAGCAGATTCTAAATTTTATCAGGTTACTGGACAAACTTCATTCTACAGCGATCCTTACATTCGAGCCGATCGAGCTCGAGCAGGATATATCGTTGTCTCTTGAGGTCGATGGGATCATCAGGTTGAGGAGGGAAATTTCGAGCGGGAGGATAGTGGAGCTGCGATCGGTGGAGATAGAGAAATTGCGAGGGAGTGGTTACATGGATGCCCTTCATCCATTTAGGATAACTGACGAGGGGATTGTCATTTTTCCTCACTATATCGAAAAGGCGGAGGGCAACGTGCCGGGCGCGGAGACGTTGAACTCGGGGATAGACGGCCTCGACGAACTTCTCGCAAGCGGCATAGAGTCCGGAACTACCACAATAATATCAGGCCCGACGGGAATAGGAAAGACGACGCTTGGCATGCAGTTTCTTGTAAGCGCCGCGCGGAGCGGCAAGAAGGGAATCTTCTACACGTTCGAGGAATCGGTCGAATCGATTGTAAAGAGGTGTTCGTCCATAGGTATAGATGTGGAAAGAATGATAGAAAAAGGCACCCTCATTGGAGTAAGGGTGAATCCCATGGAACTCTACCCCGATGAATTCTCTGCAATGATAAAGGGAGACATCGAAAAGAAGGGGTGCAGGGTGGTGATGATAGACAGCCTGCGCGGCTATCAGCTCGCAATGGAACAGTTTGGATCGCTTGCCGCAAATATACAGAATATTGTTACTTACTTGAACGGTAAGAATGTCACGACATTCGTAATAAATGAGGTGGAGAGCATAACTGGGGATCTAAAACTGACCGAACTCGGCGTTAGTTATGTAATGGACAATGCGATACTCCTGCGCTTTGCCGAGGTGGATGGCCGAATTGTCAGGGTGATTGGTTCCTTGAAGAAGAGGTTGAGCGGATTTAAACCGGAATTGAGAGAGTTCGAGGTGACGGGGAAAGGACTCGAAGTTGGGAAGAAGATCGAAGGACTGGAAGGGGTTTTGAGAGGTGTCCCTGAAAGAAGAATCGAGAGAGGGGATTAAGGGGAGAGATGCAGAGACAATAGGAATCTTTTTTCGGAATCCCTTAAACAGCAGACTGCTTGCCGAGTTTCTCGAGGACGTGGGTTACCGAGTGATCGTATCTTCGAACGATGATTTCTGTGCTGATGAGTTTGGAAATGCGGATTTGATCATCTGCGATGTTCATTGCTGCTCCAGGTTTGAAAGGGAGATTTTGAGCCTGAAAGAAGTGGATGATTTCCTCCCTGTCGTTGTAGCGATCCCGAAGAATTCAGATAGTGGCAGATGGCTTAATTCGGGGTTCGATGATATTGTGGGGATGCCGATATCGAAGGAAATGCTCGTCCACAGGTTTTCCCTGCTGCTGAAACTGAGGAAACAAACACAAGAGCTCTCTGAAAGGCACAAGGCGCTGTTCAGGTCTATTGTCGAGCAGTCGCTGGTCGGTATAGCGCTGATCGACAAAGACGGCTTCGTCTATTCCAACGATGCTATGAAGAGGATGTTCAAAAGCAGCGTCGAAGGACCTGTTTCGGTGGATGAATTCTTCGAATTCATCGAGACCGACGACGTTCAGAATTATGTCGATGTATTCGAGCAACTGCTGAGCGGCGACATTCCTTCATACAGAGATATTCTCAGGTTTAAGGGGCTGGGTGATGAAACCACCTTCATCGAGCTGCTTGCGAAGGGAGTGGACCTCGATCGGGGGAGGGGGGTGATCATCGCTGGAGTTGATATATCGGAGCGGAAGAGGCTCGAGGAGCAGCTCCTCATTTCTCAGAAGATGGAGGCGATAGGCAAGCTGGCTGGCGGCGTAGCCCATGATTTTAACAACATACTGACGGTCATCATGGGCAATTCCGAGCTCTTGCTCAACACGTGCACCCTCGACGAGCGGGCATACAGGGATGTAGAGGAGATCAAGAGGTCGGCGGAGAAGGCGGCTGCGTTGACGGAGAGACTGCTGGTGCTGAGCCGAAGGAAGATCGAGAAGGTATCGCTCGTAGATGTCAACGAGATCATTTCCGATATGCAAAGGATGCTCGAGAGGCTGATGGGCGAAGATATCGACATAATCATCGATACCTTCAAGGGGATCTGGAAGGTCAAAGCCGATCCGAGCACGATAGAGCAAATCATTCTCAATATGGCGGTGAATGCGAGGGAGGCCATGCCCGACGGCGGGGCATTTATCGTAAAGACTGCGAACGAGATCATTGCTGGAAATCACAGAGGTAATTTGGCCGATTTGAAGGACGGAGATTACGTGGTCTTGAGGTTCATAGATACCGGTGTAGGGATGAACAAGGAGACTATGAAAAGGATATTCGAGCCGTTCTTTACGAAGAAGAGCGGAAAGAGAGGAACAGGGCTGGGGCTTTCGATAGTTTACAGCATAGTGAAGCAGTACGGCGGATATATAGATGTGAGAAGCAAACCGGGTGAAGGGAGCGAATTCATAATCTACCTTCCGCGTTCGAATGAAGATGTTGAGCGGGATGTCGAGCCGAATGAAACGGCGGTGGATTTTGATGAACTGAAGGGAAGAGGCGAGAGGGTTCTTGTCGTGGAAGATGAGGAATCGGTTCGAAGTTTTACGACGGATATCCTGAGACAGAGCGGGTACGAGGTTTTTGCTGCTGCAACGGCAGCCGATGCGGTATCTCTTCTGAGAAGAGAAAGATCGTTCGATCTCATTTTGAGCGATGTCGTCCTACCCGACATGAATGGTGTCGATCTTCTCAGAAGGCTTTCGAA
>NATK01000056.1 GCA_002085285.1 Candidatus Latescibacteria bacterium 4484_7 | reverse complement strand
CGCAGAAAGCATCGGGTCGAACGATAGAGGTGCGAACCTTTTCTTTTTAACCGATGACTTGAACGATGCAAATACCTACGCAACCCTGTCCGGCGGTGATACTACGGGTATATATTTTCTCGAAGGGGCAGGATTCAAGGAGTTCGTAGCGAAGGTAAATCCTATCGACTTTGACGAGCTCGTCGATTCTATCACGCTCTACAAACCGAGACCGCTCGAAGGAAGGTTGTGGGAGAAGTATGTCAAGAGACACGTCCCGGCAGAGCCGAAGCTTTCGACAGCGGTACCCGAGGTAGAACGGATACTCTCCAAGACGAGAGGGGTGCTACTCTATATAGAGCAGATCCGCATGATTATAGATTCCGTGTCAGGGTTGAAGGAAGACGAAGCCCTGATGGTGGAGAATTCATTGAAGAGTCAGGCACCGAACGACCTCGCCGCTTCGAGGCTTCTTTTCCTGAAGGGAGCTATAGGGAATGGACGCAGCGAAGAAGAGGCGACGAGGATATTCGACTCGCTGATGCAGGGCATCAGATTCACCCACAGCAAGGCGCAGAGCATTCAGCAGGCATACTTGAGTTACCGTACAGCGTACCTCAAGACGCACCATTTCATGGAATATTTCGCTGCTCTGCTCAACGGCAATATCGATGTGCCGGAAAAAATGAAAGAATATCTCGAGTATATCGAAGGAAACGGCGTAAATGTGCTGCCCTCGGACGTCAACAAAAGTTTCCTCTCGTTCGTCGTCGAGGACGGTTCGATAAGGAGGCCGCTCCTTGCAAAGGTCGAGTACTTCGACGAGCTCCGGCTTTTTCTCGAAGAGAGAAGCTCACGTGGAGCATTCGAATCCTTCGAGGATTTTCTTGCTCGATGCAGGAGCCTGATATCGAAGGAGGCTGTCTCTGCCATGATAGACGCTGGAGTATTTGCGACGTTCGGGATGAGCGAAGAGCAGATGAGGATTGCCCTTGAAACGACCTATCGCAGCGAGGTGGGCAGAGGTGCGCCGCAGATGCAGAAGGCCGGGAAGACCAAAGAGAAGAATCGCGTAGATGGTGGCGATCAGCAGTTGTCTCTTTTCGAAGACGAAGAATGAAGACACGCGCGCCGCGTTGTGTGATGGTTCGTACGTGGTCCGGCTATAATTTTTGTCTTTAGAACTCGATTTGCAACGGTCGCCGTTTTCATTGGCTTGATATGTAGATGCACAAGGCGCAATTGTATTTTCTGGTTGACTTTGCCCCTTCCTAATTGATAAATTGCATCCATTCAAAGGACTTCGAGTCGAGGCGTCCCCATCGTCTAGCCAGGACCAGGACACCGCCCTTTCACGGCGGCAACACGGGTTCGAATCCCGTTGGGGACGCCAATCGGATAGAGCGTTTTCATTTTAATAGTCGCCATTCTTTTTGGTTCTTTACTCGGTAGGTTGAGATGTCTGACAAAGGTAGAACGATTCTCATCACTGGAGCACTTGGGCAGATAGGCTCGGAGCTGACGATCGCTCTTCGAGATAGGTACGGGAACGAGAATGTGATAGCGACGGATTTGAGGGAGGACGAGGAGGGAAGGCTGTCTTCGTCGGGCACGTTCAGTAAGCTCGATGTATTGTCGACGGAAGAGATCGATACGATTGTAAAAAAATTCCGTGTGAATGCCATTTATCATCTTGCTGCAATGCTCTCCGCCGTGGCGGAGAAGGCACCGGAGAAAGCATGGCATGTCAATATGAACGGCCTCTTCAATGTGCTCGAGGTTGCCAGGGAGAACGATTGCAGCGTCTTTTTCCCGAGTTCTATAGGCGTGTTCGGGCCATCGACCCCGATGGACGGCACACCTCAGGTGACCATTCAGAGGCCCGAATCAATGTACGGCATAACGAAGCTGGCCGGAGAGCTGCTCTGCAACTACTATCACGACAAGTACGGAGTTGACACGAGGGGAGTTCGTTTCCCTGGCATCATATCGAACGTTGCGAGGCCTGGAGGTGGCACGACAGATTACGCCGTCGAAATATTCTACGATGCTCTCGAGAAGGGGCGCTACACGTGTTTTTTAAGGAGCGATACGTATCTCGATATGATGTATATGCCCGATGCGATGAAGGCTGCGATAGAGATAATGGAGGCCGACGGGGAACACTTGAGATTCAGGAACGCGTACAATATAGCGTCGATGTCCTTTACCCCGGAGGAGCTCGCCGCTGAGATAAGGAAGCATATCCCTGGTTTTGCGATCGACTATGAGGTCGATCCGGTTAGGCAGAAGATCGCCGATTCATGGCCTAACTACATGGACGACAGCGCGGCGAGAGAAGATTGGGGATGGAAGCCCGATTATGACATTGCCGCAATGACCGAAGATATGCTCTCAGTCCTGCGAAAAAGGATAGACGGGGACGCCGATTGAGCTGCCACATTCGATTGAGAACATTGTGTGCATGTGTCGGCCGGTCGGATCAGTTGATTGGGTGGTCCGAGTTGCTTTTATGATCATTCTTGCAAATGAGCTATTCTCTGTAGAGTGCAATCTTATCCGAAGGAGGCGTGTCGATGTATACGATCAAAGAAGAACTCCAGAAGACTCTGGAAGAGATAAAGGCTTCGGGTCTGTACAAGACGGAGCGTATTATCACATCCGATCAGAAGGCCAATATAAAGGTAAAGGGCGGCAAGGAGGTTTTGAATTTCTGCGCGAACAACTATCTCGGCCTTGCCAACAATCCCGAGCTCATAAAGGCTGCGAAGGACGCGTTGGATACTCACGGCTTCGGCATGTCTTCGGTGAGATTCATATGCGGTACGCAGGATCTACACAAGGAGCTCGAGCGGAGGATCGCCGAATTCTTCGGAATGGAAGACGCCATCCTGTACTCTTCGTGCTTCGATGCCAACGGTGGTTTCTTCGAGGTGCTCCTCGGTGAAGAGGATGCCGTAATAAGCGACCAATTGAACCACGCATCGATCATAGACGGGATACGTCTCTGCAAGGCGAAACGTTACAGATACGGGAACAACGACATGGATGATCTGCGTGCGAAGCTCGAAGAGGCGAAGGCCGGTGGAGCGAGGAGGGTTATGATAGCGACGGACGGAGTTTTCTCGATGGACGGAATCGTTGCAAAGATAGACGAGATATGCGACCTCGCAGACGAATACGGCGCTCTCGTCATGGTGGACGATTCGCACGCAACGGGTTTCTTTGGGCCGACGGGCAGAGGGAGCGTCGAGTACCGCGGCGCACTGGGCAGGGTGGACATTATAACATCGACACTTGGTAAGGCCATGGGGGGCGCGACGGGCGGTTTCACTACCGGCAAGGCTGAAATCATCGAGCTCCTGAGACAGCGGTCGAGACCTTACCTTTTCTCCAATACGCTGGCGCCTGCAATCGCCGCCGCGGGCATCAAGGCGTTCGATATGCTCTCGAAAACAGGTGAGCTGAGGGAGAAGCTCGTCGAGAACACCAGGTACTTCCGTGAGAAGATGACCGAAGCCGGTTTCAACATCATTCCCGGAGACCATCCGATCGTACCGATAATGCTCGGCGATGCCAAGCTGTCGCAGGACATGGCTGACAAGCTGCTCGAAGAAGGGATATACGTGATCGGGTTCTTCTACCCGGTGGTTCCGAAAGGGCAGGCGAGAATAAGGGTGCAGATATCGGCTGCCCACTCGATGGAGCACCTCGACAGGGCGATAGCGGCCTTTACAAAGGTCGGCCGCGAGCTCGGTGTGATAAAGTAACTCTTTCGGTGAAAGATTCACAGCACAGAGTTTCTCTGAGCAACCGGTAAAGCGAGAACTCGAGCGCCGTTGCAACGCATGGCATGTAGAAGAGGCTTTCCGTTGCTCAGAAAGAGGTATGTCACGATGTCTGCGTTGAGCTTTGATGCTGAAAGAGAAGCGAAAAAGATAGAAGAATTCATCTCCGATTTCGTAAGGGGTCGTAATGTATCCGGGATCGTACACGGCTTGAGCGGCGGAGTCGATTCGGCCGTTGTAGCACTACTCGTTCAAAGGGCTCTCGGCACCGACAGACAATTCGTTCTTCTGCTTCCCGAAAGAGACAGCTCCGAGGCCGGCGTAACAGACGCAAAGGCTATGTGCGAGCGATTCGGGATAGAATACAAATTGCTAAACATTACTCAACCTCTCGAGCACCTTGGAACGTACAGCTCCGCACCGAGCAAACTGGCAAAGTTCGGCGGTGGGATGCGGTTTGCAGTGAAGGCTTTTCCTTTCCTTTCGAAGAAAGGGTACATCTCGAACCTCAAGGGGAGTGACAGCAGACAGTTCCGGGAGTTCATCGCATTTTACCGCATCAAGCATCGGATGAGGATGGTAGTTATCTATCACGAAGCGGAGAAAAGGGGAATGGCTGTTGCGAGCTGTGCAAACAGGACCGAGTTCGAAGTAGGCTTCTTCGTAAAGTACGGCGATGATTCGGGTGACATTGCTCCGATAAAGCATCTCTACAAGACGCAGGTCTTTGCGTTGGCCCGTTATCTTGGAGTTCCTCGGGAGATCATCGAAAAGAAGCCGTCGCCGGACCTCTTCGCGCAAGTTGCGGATGAGGAGATAATGGGGGTCGGCTACGAGACGGTCGATTCGATCCTCGCACTGATGGCCGAAGGTCTCGGTGAAGATGAGATAGCGGAAAGGTTGAGCATCAAGAGCAGCGAGGTGCGTTTCGTGAGCGAGATGAAGATCGAATCCGAGGAGCTTCGCACACCACCCGCTTCACTCCTCGGATGATTTCAGTACGGCTTGTTGAAACAAGCGGTTGTTGATTTGGCGAAACGGCTGCTCGCAAGGGCCGGCGAGAAGATTTCGATATGACCCTTTACAAAGGTGTAAAAAGAAATTATATTTTCGAAAATTTTCCAACAAAGCATTGCACCTGTTGCCGCGAAAGGTTAAAGTGTACATTAAAATCGGCTGAGATATGTGGGTGTAATCCGGTAGCAGAATGGAGGTTGTCATGCATGATGAAGTTGTCGCCCGGATTGTGAGTTACATTCCTTGGCTCGGTGTACTCGGTGTACTGATAGCTGTTGCCACTTATTTCGATATAAAGAGGAAACCTGCAGGCAACGAGCTCATGCAGAAGATAGCGAACAGCATCCACCATGGAGCGTTCGTTTTCTTGAGACGGGAATACCAGATCATTTCGATATTTATAGTTATCGTCTTCATAGCCCTTGCGCTGCTGCTTAGCATCTATACGGCATTAGCCTTTCTTACAGGAGCGGTCTGTTCGATGCTCGCAGGGATATTTGGAATGGAGGCATCGACGAGGAGCAATGTGAGAACGTGCGAAGCGGCAAAACAGGGTGGTATTCATCAGGCTCTCTCTATTGCCTTCAAGGGCGGCTCTGTGATGGGGCTCAGCGTGGCGGCCCTCGGCATCATAGGGCTTGGGTTCTTTTTCATCTTCACAAAAGATCCAAAGATAATAAACGGATTCGCAATGGGGGCGAGCTCCATAGCGCTCTTCGCACGTGTTGGCGGAGGCGTTTATACGAAGAGTGCCGATGTCGGTGCGGACCTCGTCGGCAAGATTGAGGCAGGGATACCCGAGGACGATCCACGTAACCCAGGTGTCATTGCGGATAACGTTGGAGACAACGTGGGTGACACTGCAGGGATGGGAGCGGACCTCTTCGAAAGTTATGTAGGCAGCGTCGTTGCTACGATGGCGATCGGGGCGTTGATGGCGACGCCTTTGAGATGGATGTCTCTTCCGCTGATACTGATCGGTATCGGGCTTATAGCATCTATCATCGGTATCCTGTCGATTTCGGTTCTGAAGAAGCTCGATCCTCAATCGGCCCTCAGGTACAGTACGTACGTGAGTGGAATAATTTTCATCGCAGGAGCATATTATGCAGTCACGAGGGTCGTTGGCCAGATCAACCCGTTCTATGCGGTTCTTTCCGGGATAATCGCGGGCATACTAATAGGCGTTGAGAGCGAATACTATACCTCCGGTCCTCCGATAAAGGTTGTGGCTAAAGAGAGCGAGACAGGGCCTGCTACGACGATCATCTCAGGCCTGGCAATCGGTTATCAGAGTACGGTGCTTCCCATCATCACGCTGGTCGTCGCGATCTACATTTCCTACCATCAGAGCGGGCTCTACGGTATAGCTATATCTGCGGTAGGCATGCTTTCCACGATCGGTATCGTGATGTCCACAGATTCGTACGGCCCCATAGCCGACAACGCAGGCGGAATAGCCGAGATGTCAGGAGCGGGCGAGGAGATAAGGAAGATCACAGACAGGCTCGACTCGATAGGCAACACGACAGCAGCAATAGGCAAGGGATTCGCAATAGGCTCGGCGGCTCTTACGGCCCTTGCACTCTTCAGTGCATACCAGAAGACAGCAGGGCTAAAGACGATAGATCTCACATCGGCCGAGACGGTGATTGGCCTCTTCCTCGGATCCCTGATGCCGTTCGTCATCACCTCGATGACGCTCAAGGCAGTGGGAAGGGCGGCCAACAAGATGGTTCTCGAGATAAGGAGACAGTTCAGAGAGATATCGGGTCTCATGGAAGGGAAGGCTGAACCAGACACGAAGAGATGTGTGGATATCGTTACAAAAGCGGCCCTTGGAGAGATGATCCTTCCAGGCTCCATCGCGATAGTTGCACCGCTTTTCGTCGGGTTCGTGATCGGTCCGGAGGCCCTTGGTGGTTTTCTTGCCGGTGCGACTGCAACTGGTGTGCTCATGGGTATATTCATGGCGAATGTCGGCGGAATGTGGGACAACAGCAAGAAATGGATTGAGGCGGGCAACCTCGGCGGCAAGGGGACACCTACACATGAAGCGGCCATCGTAGGAGATACGGTCGGTGATCCGTTCAAGGATACATCTGGCCCCAGCATGAATATTCTTATAAAGCTGATGTCGGTGGTGTCGCTCGTATTTGCGCCACTGCTTCTCAAGTAGCGTGTCAGCGGTCATTGCGAAGGATCAATAGGCCTTTTCGGCGACGGAGGGCGCAGGGATGTCCCTGACTGTCGGAATAATAGGATTGCCCAACGTTGGGAAATCGACCCTTCTCAATGCCCTTGCCAATGCACATGCGGAGGCGTCAAACTACCCATTCTGCACGATCGAGAAGAATCAGGGCGTCGTGCCTGTTCCTGACGAACGCCTCGAGAAGCTCGGTACCATACTGAAACCGGAAAAGATCATCCCAACAACGATAAAATTCGTCGATATAGCAGGGCTCGTGGAGGGCGCCCACAGGGGAGAGGGTCTCGGCAACAAGTTTCTCCATCACATTCGTGAGGCGGATGTCCTTGCACATGTCTTGAGGTGTTTCGAGGACGAGAACGTAACTCATGTGCACGGCTCAGTGGATCCGTTGAGGGACTTCGATGTTGTCGAAACGGAGCTTTTCCTCGCCGACATCGAGCGAGTAGAGCAGAGGTTGAGCAAGGAGAAGCAGCGGCTTAAGGCGGCGAGGAAGGAGGAGAAAGAGGCGATCGAATTTCTTGAAGGCGTTCGACAAACGCTCTCCGACGGAAGGCGTATCGTCAAAGAGGATGTGCCTGAGAAATTCGTCGCTGTCTTCGAGGAGCTTGCTCTTCTCTCATCGAAGCCGATGCTCGTTGTGTTGAATACTGGCGAAGACAACCCGTCGGGCAAGGGAATACTTTGCAAGGAGCTGATAGATAGATTCGGAGAGGAAAGCACGTTTATACTATCGGCAAAATTCGAAGACGAGCTGAAGGCGTTCAGCGATGCAGAGAGAAGAGAGCTCATAGAGACGATGGAGGCCGATAGGGAGTCCGTGCCAAAGTTCATAGAAAAGTGCCATGAGATGCTGGGACTCATTCGGTACTACACAACTGCAAACGATATTGTTCAAGCATGGTCGATCCCAGCCGGAACGAAGGCACCTGCGGCGGCTGGAAAGATCCACTCAGATATGGAGAATGGGTTCATAAAGGCGGAAGTGATTTCTTTCGATGATCTCGTCGCGGCTGGTTCGAGGGCCGAGGCTCAGCATCTGGGTCTTTTGCGCATCGAGGGGCACGATTACACGATAGAAGACGGCGATGTGGTCTATTTCCTGTTTCAGCCCAAATAGAGGGACTGTACTGTATAGAGCTTTGAGGTCTTGGGGAGCATAGTGGTAATATACCTGGAGGATACTTCTTGAAGGGGGTGTATCTCCCGAATTCAACATTACAGATGATATGGGGAGA
>NATK01000055.1 GCA_002085285.1 Candidatus Latescibacteria bacterium 4484_7 | reverse complement strand
TCTCTTGGCCGCCTCCGCTCTTGCCGCTTCATTCAACCGCGAGGCGGCTCTTTTCAGGCTTTCATTGAAGAAGGCGAGACCACCTTCGAGATTCATGAGAAAGTTGAGATCTATCTCGGCATTCAGTCTTGCCTCGATATTCTGCAGATATTCCGACTTTCTCGATTCGATCAGAGAATACCTCTTCTTTCGCCGCATCCTCTCAGCGACCGCCTTCTGAAGATCGAGCATACGTATGTTCTTCTTCTGCTCATAGAATTTCTTGATTCTTTTTATCTTCTTGAGCTTTCTCTTCATCGACTTATTCTCCGCATCCAGTTACGAGTATCAAAAACCACCGACGATATTCATCAGTGCCTTCTCCGTCTCAGCGAACGAAAAAGACTGCTCTATAGGCTGTCTGAAGAATTCCCTGAGCTTTTGCGTCATCTCTATCGCCTCGTCGATTGTCGGATTGCTTCCGCGTTCATAGGCGCCGATATTGATCAGATCCTCCGCCTCCCTGTAATTAGCAAACCATCGTAGCACCTTTTCCCTGACCTGCTGCTGTCTCTCGTTGAGGAGAGCCGATGCGAGTCTCGAAACACTCTCCAGAACATCCACTGCAGGATACTGACCCGTATTGGCGATACGGCGTGACAGAATGATATGCCCGTCGAGTATAGCCCTGACTGCATCCGTCAAAGGGTCGGCACTGACATCGTCGCCTTCCACCAATACCGAATAGAAACCCGTAATACTGCCGTTTGCACTGCTGCCCGCTCTCTCGAGAAGGGCAGGCAACTTGGCGAAAACAGAAGGCGTGTATCCTCTCGAGGTGGGAGGCTCCCCGATTGCAAGACCTATCTCACGTTGAGCCATAGCGTACCTTGTCACAGAATCCATGATGAAGAGGACGTTTTTACCCATGTCCCTGAAGTATTCGGCGATCGTCATCGCTGTTTCGGCGCCCTTCACCCTCATCACGGGGCTCCTATCGGAAGTCGCCACCACCACGACCGACTTTTCGAGACCTTTCCTTCCGAGGATGTTGTCAACAAACTCTCTAACCTCCCTGCCTCTTTCACCGATCAAAGCTATCACGTTTACATCGCTCCTGGCATATCTGCATATCATCCCAAGCAACACACTCTTGCCGACTCCGCTACCGGCAAAAATACCCATCCTCTGGCCTATCCCCGTGGGCACGGTCGAATCGACTACCTTTATGCCGGTCTCGAGTATGCTCTTGATCGGTCTCCTTGTCATAGGAGACGGAGCAAGCCCGTCGAGCGGTCGCCATTCCCCCGCCACTATCTGTGGGTTACCGTCGAGCGGCTCCCCGAGAGCACCGATTACCCTGCCAAGCAGCTGTTCACCGACGGGAACATCCAGTCTCTTTCCCAATGGAAAGACGGGGCTCCCTTCACCGACACCTATCGTCCGCTCGAGAGGCATAACGAGGAGCCTTTCGTCTCTGAACCCCACCACCTCAGCGACGATCGACTCGGTGTTTCTGCCGGTTTCAATACGGCAAAGGTCGCCAACCGAGGCACTGACGCCCTCGACTTCGGCGACCAACCCGACCATCGATGTCACCCTTCCGCTCGAAAGAACCGGATTGATCTTACGTACCACCGAGTGGAGATGATCCCACCTCTTCAGTAACTGATTTTCCATATTCCCTTTCTATCACCTGTGAGATCTTTTCGATTTGTTCATTGATTGTCGCCCTCAATGCCCCCTTTTCGCTCTCGAGAATGCAACCGCCTCTATCCACTCTACGATCCTCGACCAGCCTTACCTCGTTTAACATCGGAAACGGCGACTCGCTGTCTTCCAGTAGCTCTCTAACCGCTGCAACGTCCTCTGGATTTAGCCTCAGCTGTACAGGAACCTCCTTGCCCACCTGTCTCAAGCACGATTCGATCTGGTTCTTGAGGCATTCGACTACGTTATCTTCTATCTTGCTCTTAACGACCTTTTCTGCTATGGCAATCGAAAGCTTTAGCAACTCGCCCTCCAGCGCTGTCAGCATCGAACGCTTCGAAGAAATCACTGACGAAATCACGTCTGAAATCTCCTCCTTAGCCTTGTGTTTCCAATAGAGGGCCTCTTCAAGTCCTTTCGATACTCCCTTCTCATATGCCGATACGATCGATCTCCTTACCTCATCCTCATAGTTGTTCCTCGTTGCGCAGGAATCGAAATCCTCTCCGAGCGATTTGGCAAGGGCATCGAGTTCGGGAACCAAGGTTTCGAACAAACCATTCGCGCTATCGGACACTGCTTCAGGTGTGAAACCATCGTAAAAATCGCTCAAATCAAATCCCCTCATTCGACGATAACCGAGGTCGCCCCCCCGCGGCCGGCAATGATGATTCTTCCTTCTTCTTCGAGCCTTCTTACAGTGTCTGCAATTCTCTGCTGCGCGGCCTCCACCTCTATCAGCCTCATGGGGCCGAGGTACTCTATCTCTTCCTTCAATCCTTCAGCCGCTCTCTTGGACATATTGGACAAGATCTTGTCCTTGACTTCGTTCGTCGCAGCCTTGAGAGCCACAGCGAGCTCCTTCGTCTCGATCTCCTTGAGGAGCTCCTGAACCGACCTGTTATCGAGAAGGACGATATCGTTGAATACAAACATCTGGCTCTTGACCTCTGCAGCGACTTCCGGATCGATCTCTTCCATCCCTTCGAGTATATCCTGCCACATATCCGTATCGATTTCGTTCATCGCTTCTGCCACCTTCTTCGTTCCACCCATCTTTGTTGCCACCTGCTCGAAATCGCTCGAAATGTGCTTTTCCAGCACCTCTTCTATCGCATGCAGCACCTCAGGACTCGGCTTGTCCATAGTTGCTATCCTATAGGCTACGACAGGCTGAAGTTCCGGCGGCAATTTTGCTATCACGGGACCCATTAAGGACGGATCGAGATTGGCAAGCACAAGTGCTATCGTCTGCACATGCTCGTTCTTGAGAAAATTGGCTATCGTCTCAGGGTCGACCTTTCTCAGCAGCTCGAACGACGTTCCTTCACCCAACCCTTCGACCCTGTTGAGTATCCTTTCGGTTCTATGCTCACCGAGAGCCTTTGTTAAAACTTCCCTCGCAAAATCCATCCCGCCCTGAGCGATGTAACCTCTGGCAAGCATCGTCTCGTAGAACTCTTCCAGAACGGCGTTCTTCAGCTCTGTATTCACCGTACCCGTTCTGGCTATCTCCGCACTCAGCACCTCTATCTCTTCATCGGACATCATCTTGAGAACTTGGCTGGAAAGCTCAGAACCGAGACTTATGAGAAGAATCGCAGCCTTTTGCCTTCCGTTCAATGAGCTCGGGTTATTATTTGGTCTATCGCCTGCCATCTCAATCCTCTCGCCATTCCTCAGTCCTCAGCCATCCACGTCTTCACCAATTTTACGACCTGCTCGGGATCCTGGCTGGATATCATCTTTGTCCTATCCTCTATGGTCGGTTCCATTGACATCTGTCCAGGCATCATTGCACCAGCCGACGGCCTGCCTGTCGGGCCGGGTCGGCTGAACGTCCTATAGGAACCGCTCGAGGAAAAGAGCTTTGTGACGTTTTTCTTAAAAAGTAAAAAGATGAAAAACACGATCATCAATGCTCCGAGCTTAGTCAACATACCCGGAAGCCACTGCATCATCGGAGTCTTGAACTCGTTTTCCGGAATTTGACCGTTGTAGAAAGGCAGGTTCACAACCTTTATCACATCTTTTCTCGATGGATCAAAGCCTACTGCGCTTTTTACCACGTCCTCGAGCTCTTTCAGCTCGTCCCCCGCGAGAGGTACGTATTTTCCCTTGCCCTCTCCATCCTCGTAGCGACCATCTACGAATACTGCGACCGACAGCGATTTTATTCCACCACCGCCACCGACGATTCGTTCCACAGTCTTATTGATGTCGTAGTTCGTTATCGTATTCTCACTCTTCGAGCCCTCCTGATTGTTGCTCTCCTCCGAAGTCTGCTCACTTCTCACGACTGTATTTGGATCGTAGCTTTCCTTCGTTACTTCCATATTCCTGAAATCGAGATCAGCATTGACACGCACTATCGCCTTGCCCGGCCCGAGGACTCTCGAGAGCATTTCCTCTGCCTTGCCGGCGAGATAAGACTCCAATTTTCGCTTGATATCGAGCTGAGTGCTGCTCAATCCGAGAGCATCGTCCTGTGCCGGAGACGAGAGCAAGTTCCCGTTCCGATCGACGACGGTGACATTCTCAGGCTTGAGGTCCTGAACGCTGTAAGCAACAAGATTCGTAATCCCTCTTATCTGAGACTGGGAAAGAGTGTATCCTCTTTTCATCATTACGACAATCGACGCAGTGGCATCGCGGCTGTTTTCCTTAAAGATGCTTTCCTTCGGAAAAACGATGTGCACTCTCGCCTTTTCAACCGAGGTAAGGCTGCTTATAGTCCGGGAAAGCTCCCCCTCCAGGGCCCTTTTCAGATTCAACTTCTGAACAAAGTCAGTCACACCGATATCATTATGGTCGAATATCTCATAACCAACCGTCCCTGAGGTGATAGCACCGGAAGAGGCGAGATTTATTCTCAACTCGGCAACACGTTCAGACGGGACGAGTATCGTCGTTCCTCCCCTCGTCACCTTGTACTTCTCACCCATCTTTTCGAGCTCTTGAGATACTTCTCCAGCGCTCGAAATATCGAGATCGGAGAAAAGCACTGCATAACTCGGTTTTCTGAGCCAGAGGGAAAATACGACGATGCTCGCAACGACCGCAACGACGATCCCGCCTATGACGACCTTCTGGCTGAAGCTGAAACCTGTCCATGCGTTTTGAATTCGACCCAATATGTCATCAATTCCAGCCAACGTAATTCCCTCCAGCAAATTATTCGTTCAAAACTACATCCTCATCTGCATGAGCTCTCGATAAGCTTCGATCAGCTTGTTGCGCACCTCGAGCATCAGGTCGAAGGCCAATCTCGTCTCCTCGACGCTTATCATCACGTCATGGGCCTCGACCGGAGCGCCGTTGATGGCAGACTGAGTCATTACCTGTGAAGTCTTTGACAGATTGTCAACATCTGAAACCATTTTCTTGAGCATCTCACCGAAGCCCGTCTTCGGCGGCTTCTTCTGCTCGAGGTAACTTTTGTGCGCAAAAGAAATATCAGACGGTCTTATCTTCATAACTCATCCCTCTTATATCTCAATGGCCTTTAGAAACATGTCCTTGGCGGTCTGTATTGCGGTCACGTTCGCCTCGTACGCGCGCGAAGCAGTGACCATATCGACCATTTCATCGATCACATTTACGTTTGGGTACTTCACAAAACCGTTCTTGTCCGCATCAGGATGCCCAGGCTCATAACGCAGCGTGAACGGCGTTTTGTCATCTGTTTTGACGCTTCCCTCCGGGATCTCGCTTGCCGAATGTCTCCCGAGCCTGAGCGGAATGTACCCGGTATTCGATTCCATTATCCTGGAGAATTCCATCTGCCCGGCAGCCGGCCGGGCTCTGTCTTTCACAGCTTTTATCACAACACGTTTCTTCCTGTAAGGCTCGCCCTTGGCCGTTTTGGTAGTTTCGACGTTGGCAAGATTCTCAGCTATCACATCGAGACGCATTCTTTGCACAGACAAACCCGCCGCACTGATCTCGAGCGTCTTGAACAATCCTATTCCACTCATCTCTTACCCCTTTCCTACTTTATTCTTCCTGTAATAGCCTCATGCAGATTCTCGAATCTGCCTTTGAGAAACTTCGTCATCATGCTGTAAGCAAGATTGGTCTCCACCATCTTAGTCATCTCTTTTTCCATATCAACATTGTTGACGCCGTTGGAATAGTCGTCTTTCACCTCGACGACCCTCGGAACCTGTCGCGTTGGCATACCTATCGGTATGCTGCGCGGAGGATTTTCAACCGGAGCGAGCTGCAATCTCTGAACGAATGCTCTTTTGAGGCTGTCCTCAAACGAAACCTCTTTGCGTCGATATCCGGGCGTCTGAACATTTGCTATGTTCTGAGCCACGACTCTCTGTCTCAGAGAGTATGCATCGAGAGCCTGTTTGAACCTCGCAACACCCGTCCTCGGGAGAACAAATCTCACTATCATCCTACTGTCCTCCTGCTTCACTCAGATATCTGGCAACGACGAATTCACGCGAATAGTGTTTGTCATTGATCCCTCTCAAACTCGATGTGGTGAATAGAACTTCGTTCTCTCTCTCCACGGCCAATATCTCTTCGATCAATCCAGACAACTCGTCTATCGTCTCGGCTACCCTCTCAGATTTCCCGGTTGAGTCTCTATATTTCTTCTTCTCCTTTTCCATCATCTTTTCGATTGCCTCAATCCGTTTCATGGCGAGGTTCTTCTTTTCCAGAATATCGACGATCTCTCCTATCGGTTCGCCACCCTTCAACGCATCGCGCAGTTTCTTTGCAAGAACGAAAACCTCGACGTAGAGATTCTTCTCCTGCACGTAACCCTGAAGGAGTGTCTCGTCGTAGTTTCTTCTGGAATCGAATCCATTGTAAAAATTTTCTTCCATCATCGATTGATTTCCTTCTTTATCTTTACCAACCTCTCTATGTAATCCTTCCAGAAACAGGAATCTTCGATGTTGTCCTCGCATAGAACCGTGTAATAACTCTTCGCTTCATCGGTTCTGCCGTCCAACATAGAAAAATGCGCTCGCCAGACCCTTGCCTTGTTTGCAATAGCCGTCGAACCAAACTGAAGGATCTCGCCGAGAAGTGCTCTGCATTCGTCCTTTTGCCCGGTGAAATATGAGGAAAAGACCAATCCCTGGAGGAGCTCGACCGATTGGATGGAATCTATCGAACTCGGCGAATACTCACCGAGTATCTTCTTGTATGTCGCGTAAGACGATGAATAATCCCTTATATCCATGTGCAGCTGTGCGTCGAGAAAGAGAACGTCCGGCTTTGGAAGGAACTGCCTGATCGTCTCGAGTTTGTCTCTGACCCAGAGGTTATCCGCTCCTCTCATACGCAAAATATCGAGTATCGCCAGGAAATAACCCCCGAGGTTGTACTTGAGAGGATCTGGCCAAGCGGCTGCTTCTTCGCATATCGATACCATTTCGCTCGAGTCGGAAAGGGCTACAGCCGATATGACCCTTCCCGTAACGGACTGCTCAAGGAAATCTCTCTTTTTATCGACACGGTACAAAATCTTCCACCACCTCAGTGCATCCTCGAACCTCCCAACCTCCATGTATCCTCTTGCGATCCCGGCCACCCTCTCGTGGCCTATCCTTCCACCGACGGTATCGAGTGAGGTGTGAATGGCAAGGAGCGAGTCCAGTGCTTCGGCCCTCACCTTGAATGCGTCATACCCCCAATCCAGCTCCGGCAAAAGGTTCAGCGATTCGCTGCTTTGCGAAGAAGCGCGCTCTACGACCTTGCGCAAGACCGCATTGCCGTCCGCGCGAAGAGCCCCTGGAAGCGCCCAGGACAAAACCAGGACCACCGCAGAAACAAAGATAATTTTTGCCCGACTGTGCGATTCGTCATCGCGAAACCGCAGTCCTTTTTGATAATCGTTTCTTTTCAACATATTCATTCGCAGGTTCCACCTTCAATAGTCTGCAATATCTGCACGTACCACGAAGCGGCAATCCGCAATCTGCATGCCACCGGGGAAAAAGATCAATTTATGGGAAAAAAGTTCCGCCGCGCGGAAGAATCAGCCGTATCGATGCCTTCCGTCAAATCCAGATTGAGCTTACAACGGAGCAGAGCAAGGGGCGCAACAGGAAAAATATTCACGATACTTCGAGAGGAAAGATCCGCAAGGGCCGGTGATTAGGATTCGACCTTTCATGCAACAAAAATATCCAGAGAAGTCAAACCGATCATTGAGTATTTGATATAGTCATACCATGAACATGCGAAAAGAAAGATTTTCATGTCAACAAACAAGGAAACTATATGTGGAATAAACGACTTATCAAATAGATCATGGTGGGCAGTTGCAGGGGAAAAGCTCTATATCATCTTCGCAGGAGCTGCTTGAGCTTGCGTGTCAATCTGGAAGCAAGTTCATCCTTTACTTCCTTGCTCTCGTAATCTCCCGCCTTCAATCTCGCCTCTACTTGAGCAATACGTTCCTCACGGACATCGGTGGATTTGTCGGCCTCAACCCTCGCTCTCGAAACGGTCCTGGCCGATTCACTCACGGATTTCCCGTTCCTGGTATTTTGTGCCTTGCCGCCGGATTGAGAAACGTTCTTTTCCCGCAAAACCTCTTTGTTTC
>NATK01000004.1 GCA_002085285.1 Candidatus Latescibacteria bacterium 4484_7 | reverse complement strand
TTCTTTATTCTCAGTGACGGGTATACACAGTATTACACGAGAGGTGGCGCGTTCACACTCGACGGTGAAGGCCATCTTGTAAATCCCAGCAACGGATACAAGCTCCAGGGAATTCTTGCAGATGAGCAGGGCAACATCGAGCACGGCCAGGGGATAAACGACATCGTTCTGCCTACGTCGATGGTCGTTCCGGCTCGTGCTACGACGAGTATTCAGTTGTCTGGCAATCTCAATGTCGATTCGGATGCGCAGGAAACGATCACCCGCTCCGAGGCTCTGCTCGCTGCAGCAGAGGCTGGAGACCACCTGATGACATTATACGGACAGAACGGGACCAGGCTTGGCCTCAGGGAGAACGATGTCATAACGATACATGGTACGATAGGCGGAACGGATATCCCTGAGACATTGTTGACCGTCGATCAGACAACGACCCTGCAAGACATAGTTAATACGCTGCAGTCGGCCATTCAGTCGATCGATCCCGCTGCTTCCGTTACAATTCAGCCGGACGGTTCACTGCAGGTTACTGCAGGTACGATGGATATAAACAACCTCAATCTGCAGGTCGGCGGGAATACGACGTTCAACAATGCGTTTACTTTCGACACGTTGATTGAGGCTGGCAATACAGGGACGACGAGTGACAGTCTCAGGGCTCCCGCTACATCGGAAGACCTTCTTGCAAACCTCTATGATTACCAGGGCAGGGCGCTCGATCTGACGGACGGCTCCAACATAATCATCAATGGCGACCTTGGAGGTTTGGCGATAAGCTCGAGAACGATGACATATTCAGCAGCAACTACGACGCTGGGTGACATGCTCAGTGCCATAAGGCAGGCTTTCAACATAACGAGTGGTTCTGTCGAACTGGATGATCAGGGAAGAACGGTTATCACGGGCGATGTGGGTGCGGACTTCTCGATATCCAACGTGGACATCAGCCAGGAAGGCAGCGACCCGATATTCGACAATGCGCTCTTTTTCACCACCCTGCAGGAGGCGAGGGACGCCGGGTCGTACAGTGTAAACACGATGATATACGACTCGCTCGGCGATCTGCACAACGTGACGATCAACTTCACGAAGGTTAGCGGGGAAAACAGCTGGAACTGGGATGTCTCTGTGGATGGCCTGGCCCAAGTCGTCGAAGGAGGATCGGGGTCGGTGCAGTTTACGAGCACGGGCACCCTCTCCTCGTTCTCATACAACAGCGGCAGCGGCAGGCTTATCATCGATCCAAATAACGGCGCCGAGATGATGACTATTTCACTCGACCCTGGAACGATAGGCAGTCTCGACGGACTCATTCAGTTCAACAGGGCTTTCTCTGTGAGGGCCAAGGACATGGACGGGCAAGCGATGGGATCGCTCGAGTCGATTTCTATCGATCGAAATGGAGTGATAAACGGGCAGTTCTCCAACGGCGTGAACAGGGATCTCGCTCAGATAGCTCTATCGGATTTCAACAACCCAAGTGGTCTTATGAGAGTAGGAGAGAATATGTTCATAGTGAGCCCGAACAGCGGGGCGCCGGTGATCGTGTTTGCAGGCACGAACGCAAGGGGCCAGATATCCCCTGGCGAGCTCGAGATGTCGAATGTCGATCTCGCCGGCGAATTCACCGAGATGATAATCGCACAGAGAGGATTTCAGGCTAATGCAAGAATCATCGCTGTAGGCGACCAGATGCTCAACGAGCTGGTCAATCTCAAGAAGTAGGTGGATGAATGATCAAGGTTACTCGTCTTGACGATAGGAAGATAGTGATAAACGCCGATCTCATAGAGAGCATCGAGCAGACACCGGATACCTTGATCAGTTTCACGACAGGCAGAAAATTGATGGTGCGTGAAGACCTCGAGGATGTCCTGCAGATGGTGATCGATTACCGTTCGAAGGTTCACGCTTATGCCATACCGGTCGTCAGAAAAGAGAGGGAAGACGAGTCTTGAATTCGAAGACTACTCATATTGATCTTGTACGTCTCTGGAGGTCAATGTGGACTTAGCTACAATAGGCGGAATAGTAGCTGGTGTTACTCTGATCGCCCTGTCGATAATTACAGGGGGAAATGTAGGTGCGTTCATCAATATTCCTTCGGTCCTCACGACTGTGGGGGGGACCATTGCTGCTACATTAATCAGTTTTCCTCTCAAGAAGGTTCTCGGCGTTTTCGCCATTGTGAGGAAGGCGTTTTTCCACAAGGAAAAGGATCCGACAGAAATCATCACAGCCATAGTCAAGTATGCCGAGAAGGCGAGAAAGGAAGGGATGCTTGCGCTCGAGGAGGACGCCGAGAACGAGCCTGATCCGTTTTTGAAGAAGGGGCTTATGCTTGCGGTTGACGGCACGGAATCGGAGCTCATAAGTCGTATTCTATACAATGATCTGAACGCATTGCAGAACCGCCATGAACTTGGACAGAACATTCTTCTCGCTATGGGTGCATATGCTCCGGCATTCGGTATGATAGGAACTCTTATGGGGCTCGTACAGATGCTCACCAACATGAACGACCCCAGCTCAATAGGACCCGGTATGGCCGTGGCACTATTGACTACGTTTTATGGCGCCTTTATGGCCAACGTTTTCTTCCTGCCAATGGCTGAGAAGCTCAAGACAAGGTCGAAGGATGAGGTACAGAAAATGGAGCTGGTCGTAGAAGGAATCATGTCGATCAAGTCCGGAGATACACCGAGAGTAGTCGAAGAAAAGTTGAAATCGTTCCTTGCACCGACGGAGAGAATGCTGCTCGAGAAACGAAAGGAACAGGCATGAGAAGAAAAAAAACGGAAGAAAAGAAGGGCGGAGCACCAGGCTGGATGGTGACCTATGGTGACTTGATGTCTTTACTCCTTACGTTTTTCGTGCTCCTCGTCAGTATGTCTTCGATCCAGGAGTCTAAGTTCAAACAGGCTTTGGGCTCTTTGCTTGGTGCACTCGGAGTGATGAATATGGACAGGTCTGCGATTCAATTCGACAGACTGCCGATCCCTGATAAGTACAAAGAAGAATTGGGCAGGCTCAGGAATCAAGTGAGGATGTTCAAGAACTATATCAGGATCAAGGGAATAGAAAGCAAGGTCAGTATCGAGGAGACGGAAGAAGGGATGCTTATCAGGCTCTCGGGGCCTCTCATGTTCGAAAGCGGCAAGGCTGATCTGAACGACTATGCCAAAGACATTCTCACTCACGTGGTAAATGTTCTCAAGGAGAGCGATGCACAGATTAGGGTAGAGGGACACACGGACAACATACCCATATCGAACAGCAAATATTCATCGAACTGGGAATTGTCAACTGCAAGGGCGATTTCGGTATTGAAGTTTCTCAATAATAACGGCATACCCGGCACCAGGCTCTCAGCCGTCGGTTACGGCGAGTTTAGACCGATAGTGCCGAATGATACGGCTGAAAATAGGCGGCGAAACAGGCGGGTAGAAATATATGTGGATTATAAGGACGCCATCATGAAGAAGGCTGTCCAGAGCATTGCCAAGGACAAGGAGGAAAAGAATGGCTGATGAAGAGGAAAAGAAGGAAGAACAAGCCGAGGTGCCCGTAGCCCCCGATGAAAAAAAGAAGGGGAAGGGGCTTCTGGGGAACAAGATGGTTCTTATCGCCATTGTGGTGGTACTGCAGCTTGTTATTGCAATCGTTGTGGCCAAGATGATGGTTTCAAAAGCCATGCCCAAGGAGGATAAGCCTTCTAAAGAGGAGGTCGCTGAAGAAGAGTCAGAGGGCAGAGGGAGCATCGTCATGCTCGATGATATCATAGTAAATCTCAAGGAAGGTGATAGGCTTTACTACCTCAAACTCAAGGTCGGTCTCGAGGTGCCCAACGCAGCGGTGCAGAAGGAGGTCGAGGCTCGCTCCGCTCAACTGCGGGACATCATCATCTCGATCGTTTCCGGCAAGAAGATCAGTGAGCTCGACACACTCGAGGATAGAAACGCTCTGAAGATAGTTCTCTTGAACAAGCTCAGCGATGTGCTGAAGAGCGGTGATTTGATACAGGTTTATTTTGCGGACTTTGTGGTTCAATAGGAGCAAGATCGTGGCTGAGGCGTTGAAAAAAGAAGAAATCGAAGCTTTGCTCGAGGCCGTCGAAGACGGTCGCATTGAGCTTGCACCCGGTGAAGGGACACAGCAGGATTTCGTGCCGTACGATTTCAGCAAACCCCATTCCCTGTCGAGGGTGTTCGAGAACAACCTCGCCACAATAAGTGATACCTTCGGTAAGAACGGCTCGATAACCATCTCGAATTTTTACAGGTCAACCGTGTCGATGAGTCCAACGGGCATCAGGCATGTACTTTTTCATGAGTATATAAAGGCGGTGGAAAAACCGTCCTGCCTCGTTATAATCAACCTTCCCCCGCTGAGGGGACAGGCTGTGCTGAATATTGCCCCGAATATAATATTTGCGCTCGTTGACAAGCTTCTCGGCGGAAAGGGCGAACCGATCGATAGGCCGAGGGATTTCACCGAGATCGAGTTCAATATAACAGATAGGATAGTTACAAAGCTGCTTCACGATTTGAAGATGAGCATGAGCCGATTTCTCGATATTGAACCGTCGATTTCGAGGATCGAGAATAACCCTGAATTTGTGAACATTTGCCCAGGTATGGAAAGGGTTGTCTCGCTCGATTTTGAGCTGGAGCTGAACGAACTAAAGGGCGATTTAAGCATATCTATTCCGATTGCCGCTTTCGAGCCGGTAATAGAGCGCTTCGATCCTATCGAAGAAATTCCTGTCAGAACTCCCGAAGAGGTTTTGGAAGACAATAGAAATCTGCTCGAGGTAGTGAAAGAGGTAAAACTCGGACTGCGGGTCGTCATAGGCGAGAAGGAGTTGCCCCTTTCCATTGCAAACAATCTCAAGGAGGGGGATACAATAATCCTCGACAAGAGGATCGTGGATCCGGTCGATGTGCTGGTCGAAGGAATAACGAAATTCTACGGTATCCCGGGAAGATCGAACGGGAGGAAGGCAGTAAAGGTAGTGAAAATCGAGAAGGGAGAATGAGATGGCCGATAACGAGAATACAATGACGGAAGAAGAGGCCGAAGAAAAGGCTGCTAACGCGAATGCCGGTGGCGAAATGAGCGACAACGAAAACAATGCCGCTGCAGCCGGCGAAAACGGGATAAAGAGCTCCATCGATGAGGCGCTGGACGCAACGAGTCAGGAGCAGCAAGAAGCACCTCAACAGAACGCCCAGGCCGCTTCCTTCAGGGCATCCGTTTCTACTCCTCAGACTCCAGCCGGAATGGACGCAGCAGGCTCAGGGCTCGATCTATTGATGGATATAAACATCACACTGAGGGCTGAACTCGGTAGAACGATGAAGACGATCGGCGAGATATTGAAGCTTTCGCCGGGAATGTTGATCGAGCTCGATCGCAGCTCTTCGGAATATGTCGACATCTTCATCAACGACAAGCTGCTTGCTTCAGGCGAAGTAACCGTCGTGGACGGCCATTTCGCGATAAAGATAACAAAGATACTGAGCCGGGCCGAAAGAATACACAATATCGTGTGAGGAGGAATTCCGATGAAATCTTGGATCGCATTTTATCTGACCTTTTTTCTTTTTCCGACGACGCTGGCTGCAGGAGATGGTGAAAGTTATATGCCGGGTGTAGGCAGACTGATTGCCGCATTTGTCATCGTCATTGCTCTGATCTACGTTTCTGTGCACCTTTTGAAGAGGATTACATTTTCCAATCGCAGAAAGGGCGGCGGCGTGATAAGGTTCATCGATTCGTATCCCCTGCATCAGAAGGCAAGACTGAGCATAGTGGAAGTTGCCGGGAGAGCATTTCTCATTTCCGTCACAGACCATCAGGTATCCACTATAGCAGAGTACGACCCGGCCGAATTTGATTCCGAATCACGTGACAGTAGATCTCCAAGCTTCGTCAGATACTTCAATGCGTTGAGGGGTAGAGGCACCAATGAGAGAAAGACTTCCGTTGCCGGCTGAACGAAAGCATAGCGGCACGGCTTTCCCCCTTCGATGCTCGTTGATGTACACTATTAGTCCACAGGTGGAAAATTTACCATTGAGGCGCGTGGCTGATTTCGATTTTCTTGCCTGTAGTTGATCCAACGGCAACATTTTCCCCGATGACAGAGCTGCAAGTTCCATAATCCCCGATCAAATAAGATAGATAGGTAAAGGTGCACATATTTCCCGAATCGTGGGGCAATTATTGCCTCACAGTACCGTGGCATACCAATTGCCCAAAAGAGGTAGGAAGCTGAAACGTGTTTTTGGGCATTATTGTGAGGAAACCGATGAAGAAAAGGCTGATTGTTTTCTTTCTGGTTTTGCTTGTTGCGGGATCGATCCCCGTCGTCTCTTGCGCGCAGCAGGGAGGCGGTCAGGGAGGTGTCAATTTACCCGGTGTTACATTCTCTGCTTCGCCGCAGACGACACCCGGAGCCAAGACAGGTCGGCTTGACGTTGCAGTAGAGATTGTCATCGCACTCACCGTGCTTTCACTGGCACCTGCGATTCTGATAATGCTCACATCGTTTACCAGAATTATTGTCGTGTTCAGTTTCCTCAGGCAGGCTTTGGGCACCCAGCAGATGCCTCCCTCGCAGCTGCTCATAGGTCTGGCTCTGTTCCTTACATTAGTTATCATGTATCCCGTATTCGACGAAATAAACAGCACGGCTCTACAGCCTTATCTTCACAACCAGATAGACCAGAAGACGGCTCTCGAAAAGGGCTTCGCTCCGTTGAGAAAATTCATGCTCCTGCATGCTAGAGAAAAGGATATAAAGCTATTTCTCGACATGAGGGGGATCAAGGCACCCATCTCACCGGACGAGTTGCCTGCCACGGTGGTGATCCCGGGCTTCGTCATCAGCGAGCTGCGGACTGCATTTCAGATAGGTTTCTTGATCTATCTGCCTTTCCTCGTGATCGATCTGGTCGTGTCGAGTGTTCTAATGTCCATGGGTATGCTCATGCTGCCACCAGTCATGATTTCGTTGCCGTTCAAGATACTGCTTTTCGTACTCGTTGACGGGTGGCATCTTCTCGTTCAATCCCTCGTTTCGGGATTTGCCAGTTAGGGAGGTTATGCGGTATGACGCCTCAGATGGTGATAGACATAGGAAGGCATACGCTTTATATCACTTTGCTCATTGCCTCTCCGATGCTTATTTTCGGCCTATTGGTAGGTGTGGTTATCGGCATCATTCAGGCGGTTACTCAGATAAACGAGATGACCCTCGTGTTCATACCGAAGATACTTGCAGTATCGATCGCAGTGATAATCTTTATGCCGTGGATGCTGAGGTTGATCATTTCTTTTGCGACAAAGATCTTTCAACAGATAGGCACTATGTGACCCTTATTCGAATTATGGAGGAGGCTCGAGAAATAGGGTAGATCATGTTGTCGGTCGATTTTAACATAAGTGTTGTAATTTACATCTTCCTTGTGCTGGTGAGGATTTCGACGATCGTTTTCATTCTTCCTGTCTTCGGGGCGAACCTCGTGCCCGCTCCTTGGAAAATCGCTTTCTCACTCGTTCTGAGTGTCGTTGCATTTCTCATCGTTCCTCCTCCGGACGGTTTTTATTTCGAGGCGACGACGCAAAATCTATTTGTCTCGGCAGCAAGGGAAGCCCTTCTCGGATTGCTCATTGGGATAACAACCGGCTTGATATTTTCCGCAGTGCTCCTCGGTGGGCAGGTCATCGGAACGCAGATGGGGCTTGCAATATCCAACGTATTTGATCCGCAGCATCAGGCCAATGTGTCGGTGGTGGCGAGTTTTTACTATCTGCTGGCAACGGTATTGTTCCTTTCTGTCAACGGCCACCATCTCGTTCTTTACGGTATAAGAGATTCGTTCGTTTTTTTCCCGGCAGGCCGGTTTTCTCTGCCCATGGACGGGATGATGGGGCTGGTGAATCTATCTTCGAAGGTATTCGTAGTCGCCGTCCAGCTCGCATCGGCTCTCATGGTGATGCTTTTGCTCGTGAGCATTTCCCTTGGTATCATTTCGCGGACGGTTCCTCAGATGAACATCTTTATCATCGGTTTCCCACTTCAATTACTCGTCGGATTGTTTGGTCTCGTGATAACGATTCCATTCATTACAAAGGCGCTGGTACAGCTCTTCGAGAGGATACCGAACGATCTTTTAGTAATCTTCGGAAAGGTTTGAGGGGGTGAATGGTGGCTGAGTTCCAGGAAGCAGCGGAAAAATCGCAAGAGCCTACTCCAAAGCGAAGAAAAGACGCAAGGGAGAAGGGTCAGGTCGTAAGGAGTCAGGAGCTCAACTCGTTCGTCATCCTGCTCGCCGGTGTCCTGATTCTCTCTTCCATGCACAACTTTATGCTCGATCGAATCGAGAGGTTCTTTGCCCTTTCCTTCAATACATCGACATCTTTTCTGGAGCCGTCGTCTATACAAAATTTTGCTTCGAGTGTTTTCAAGAGGTTCGTCCCCATTCTCGCTCCTATCTTTATCGGTGTCGTGGCCGGAGGGCTTCTCGTCAATATAGGCCAGGTGGGCTTCAACGTGAGCAGCGAAAATTTGAAGATGAAATTCGACCGCATCAATCCGATCTCCGGTTTCAAAAAGATCTTTTCGTGGAGATCGCTATTCGAAATGCTGAAGAGCATAATTAAGCTCGGCGTTATGAGTTTCGTCATATACACGGCTGTGAAGCCGTCGGTCAATTCGATAATATCATTGCCGGTTTCGAATGTTTCATATCTCGTTCCGGAGTTGGTGCGAATTGGGTCCATCATCGCTCTCAGGGCTCTCATTGTGATGGCTGTTCTTGCGGTGATGGATTACGGGTTCCAGTACTGGCAGCATGAAAAGTCGTTGAGGATGACAATAAGGGAGTTGAAGGACGAGCTCAAAGAGACCGAAGGAGATCCCCTTGTAAAGGAGCGTCTGCGGAGTATCCAGCGTGATATAACGAGGAAACGTATGCTCGAAGCGGTGAAGAAGGCAGATGTCGTCATCACAAACCCGACATACCTCGCCGTGGCGGTCCAATACACGAAGGAGTTTCAGGCTCCGAAGGTCGTGGCTAAGGGCAAGAAACATCTCGCCGAAAAGATCAGGAAGATCGCCGTGCAGCATGGGATACCGATTGTGGAGAACAAGCCTCTAGCCTGGGCTCTCTACAAGTCGTGCAAGGTAGGTGGATTCATCCCGGTCGAGCTGTATAAGGCTGTTGCGGAGATTCTTGCGTATGTTTACAGCCTGAAGAACAAAAGATTCGAATAGATCGATTGAAGAATGGGAAGATTATGAGCAAAGAAATCGGGATAAGCAATTCGAGCAGTTCACTGATCGATAGACTACATTTCGGTTCCAACGTGATAAACGCTTTCGGTATCATTGGAATCGTATCGATCATGGTCATGCCTGTCGCGCCGGTACTCCTAGACATACTTCTTACGTTCAATATAACCTTTGCTCTCGTTATACTGCTCGTTACGATCTATGTTAAGGAGCCTCTGGAGTTCTCCGTTTTTCCTTCGCTTCTTCTCATCGTCACCCTTTTCCGACTTTCTCTGAACGTTGCTTCGACGAGGCTCATCCTTTCTCAAGGATACGCAGGGCAGGTCATCTCTTCCTTTGGGCATTTCGTCGTAAGGGGAAACTACGTGATAGGCCTCGTGATATTTCTCATACTCGTGGTCATTCAGTTCGTCGTAATAACGAAAGGCGCGGGTCGAGTGGCAGAGGTGGCGGCGAGGTTTACACTCGATGCAATGCCGGGAAAGCAAATGAGTATCGACGCCGATCTCAACGCAGGGCTCATCACAGAGGACGAGGCAAGGTCGAGGCGGTCGAAGATTTCGAGGGAGGCCGATTTTTACGGAGCTATGGACGGTGCCAGCAAGTTCGTACGCGGTGATGCAATAGCAGGGATCGTTATAACGTTGATCAATATAATCGGCGGCTTGGTGATAGGAATTTTGCAGAAGAAACTGTCGGCCGGGGATGCAGCGAGAACATATACGATGCTCACTGTTGGGGACGGGCTCGTCTCGCAGATACCGGCTCTCATCGTTTCCACGAGTGCAGGTATGATAGTGACGCGAGCGGCGAGCGAGAGGGATTTCGGCCACGATGTCGCCTCTCAGGT
Organism: Candidatus Latescibacteria bacterium 4484_7; assembly: GCA_002085285.1. Classification (GTDB taxonomy): domain Bacteria; phylum Krumholzibacteriota; class Krumholzibacteriia; order Krumholzibacteriales; family Krumholzibacteriaceae; genus 4484-7. The sequence goes on along the minus strand of NATK01000004.1, from coordinate 10,561 downwards.
ATTCGGCCATCCAAAGGTCATCATGATCGTTGCGATAACGCTCTTTGCACTGGGTATAGTGCCGGGGCTCCCGACGGTTCCGTTCCTGCTGCTTGGCGGTTTCTTCTTCGCCATATACATGATAATGAAGCGTTCGAGCACAGAAGGAGAAAAGGAGGTCGTTGAAGAGGCACCCGAGGAGGAGCTCGACCCGATAGAGCAGGATGAGCTCTATTATGTAGACAGGCTCGAAGTCGAGATCGGATACGGCTTGATACCGCTCGTCAATGAGGAAATGGGAGGGGATTTTCTCCGAAGAGTCACGAACATTCGCAAACAAGCGGCGTTGAACCTCGGACTTCACATTTCTCCGATAAGGATCAGAGACAATCTTCAGCTCAAATCAAATCAATACAGGATAAAGCTCAAAGGAGTCGAGGTAGCCTCTGGAATCATATATGTGGACAAGCTGTTGGCTATTGGCACCGGGCCGAGGGATGGTTCGATAGAAGGAATCGAGACGAGGGAACCCGCTTTCAACATGCCCGCTCTCTGGATAAAGCATGAAGATTCAGAGAAGGCTCAGGCAGCCGGTTACACAGTCGTCGAACCGAGCGCCGTGATAGCCACGCATCTCAACGAGGTGATAAACAGACATGCCGATGAGATCATGACGAGGCAGGACGTCAAAGAGCTTGTTGAAAAGGTAAGAAAATTCACCCCCGCTGTCGTGGAGGATTTGATACCTGAGCAGATCTCGTACGCATTCTTGCAGCAGATCCTGTCGAATTTGCTGCGGGAGAGAGTTTCGATCAAGGACATGATAACGATTCTGGAGACGATTGCCTATTACATTTCCCAGACGAGGGATATCGATTTTATTTCGGAGCGTGTTCGTGAGGCACTCGGCAGATCGATAATAAACAGCTATCTCGACGAAGAGGGAAAACTCAGCGTTCTCACTCTTCATCCGATCATAGAGGAGGAGTTCAACAGGGCTCTCGAGGTCTCCCAGCAGACTAAGGTTTTGACATTGAATCCTGTGTTTTCTCAGAGCCTGATCGAAGGCTTGAGCGCCGAGATCGACAGGGTGAGTTCTCTTGGATTTCAACCCGTCGTTCTGGCATCGGCCGGGATAAGGCTTGCCCTGAGAAGGTTCACTGAATCGACCTTTCCCTCCCTTGCAATCATTTCGTTCTCTGAATTGCCGAGGGATGTGAGGGTCCAATCAATAGGGATGGTGAGATTAAATGGCAGCGGACAAGTACAAGGTAGAGGCGAGGTCGCTTGAGTCGGCCATGGAAAAGGTAAAGGAGAAGTTCGGAGCCGACGCTCTGGTACTCGACGTAAAAGAGATTCGAAAGAAAGAGCCCGACGGTCTCGGCGTTGGAACGGTCTTCGAAATTACCGTTGTGCCGGAAAGCAACAGCATCGAGGCGGTAAGAATAACGAAGCAATCGGATGAGGCCCCGTTCGACAACGAGTCTTTAGCTCGACTCAAACTTGAGATCCAGCGTCTCGAAAGGGTCGTGCAATCGGTTAATGCGGCGGGCGAAAAAATCGCTTCGGCGCTCGGAGATCTAAGCGATTACCCGCTTTCGAGATTTCTCATTACTGGAGGTGCTTCGAGGAAGTCAATAGAGGTGCTTGCCAGCTCTTTCGAGGAACAGGTACCTCAGGCTGAGAGAGGTTCTCTCGATATGGCTTCGAATCATCTCGCCAACTACATTCACACCGTCAATACTGGTAAGTGGGAAGATGTCTCGGGCCTCCACTTCTTTTTCGGTTCAGGTGGAAGCGGTAAAACGGGGATTATCATCAAATTGGCAGGCAGGTTGTCGAGGCTGGGCAAGGATGTTGCAGTGATCGATCTCTTTCCTCGCCATAGCGGTGACATAAAAAGGCTCGAAGTCGCGGGAGACACCCTCGGAGTGGGGGTCGCCGCTGCTTTCAGCCTCGAGGATCTCAAGAACTCTATAAGGTACTTCGGAGAAAAGGAAGTGGTGTTGGTGGATACGCCTTGCATTCTCTCCGAGAAAAGCCTTCTTTCGGGAAGTTTCAAGAATTACCTCGATTCGATAGAATTGGCCCACAGGCATTTCGTTTTCGAACTCAACTTTGATGATCGGCTCCGCAGAAAGGAGCTCGAGCTTTTCGAGACGCTCAAGTGCGATTATGCCGTTCTTTCGAAGCTCGACGTGTCTATGTCTAGGGCAGCCTTCATCGATCTCATCGTCAATTTTCCGATAACGTTTTCTTTCCTTAACGGCTCGCCCGATTATGATAAGGGATTCGAGATCGCATCGCTCCCGGCGCTTCTCAGACTCATTTCCCCCGAACTGGTCGTGGAAAGCCGCAAAGCTGTTAAAAAACCATTAAATAGAACGCAGGTGCGAGCCGAAGAAAAAGGAGGTGAAGAAGGTATAGATGTCAGGGAAACCGTCCTTGAATCTGTCAGATAAACATGCTTCGTCTGGTTGGTATGAATGAGTTTGTAAATATATTGATTCTTGGATCGGCCCTTGTAGCCGGCATAGTGAGCCTGTTTCAAGGTGTTACCCTGATGGCTCTGTTGAAGAGAGTAGGCTTTTCCATGCTTTTGTTTTACCTCGTGGGTGTAGGTATCAAGATAGTTTGGGAGACGGCATCGAGCAGAGCGACAACTCAATTCGTCGAAGGTGCAAGCGATCGGAATTCAGAGAAAGATCTTAAGGGTAAGCATGCTTGATGAATTATTGAGCAGGTGGATTTCGGATGGTGATATTCGCAAGTGAGTACTGACAACATAAATAGGATAGAGCACTTGTCCTCTCTTTACGTCCTCAATCCTTCGAAAAAAGCCGATAGGAAAAAGGACAGGGAGCGGTCGAAGAATAAACGTTCGAAGGGTAGGGGAAAGATGAAGGAGAAGAGCCTGATCGACGAACACTCTGTCGATAGAAGAGCATAGATCGATAGAAAAGGAGCAGTAATATGGACCTCATACATATAATTCCGTTCAAAGAAGCCGTGTTTATCGCCATAGGGGTATCTTCCCTTCTGACGATACTGCTTACTGTTTTGATATTCAGGAAAGGGAATAAGAGGAGGGCGGGACGCATAGCGGCGGACAGGGCCAAAGAATTTGCACAGCGTGATTTTCGAAGAGCGCGTGAAAGTGCCACTGACTATGCAGAGATGATGGCTTCCCTCAACATTAATGTCCGCCAGTTGGTTTCCACGATAGACAGGTTGGATACCGCTGTCGGCAGGTGCATTGAGTTGAGCGAGAGATTGTCCGATGCACGTCAAGACGGTGAGAGGGTGCATATCGTCTATTCTCCCGATCCGAAACCCGGAGAGATTAAGGGTAGGATAATGGAAATGATATCGTCCGGTATAAGCGAGCAGGACATATCCGAGGATTTGAATCTCAGCAGAGAGCAATTAAGGCTTTATCTACATGCTGGAAATACCGAAAAACAAAAGGTAGTTCATCTGTGAGAAAGAGAAGGTTATGGTTGTAGAAAGCAAGGCCCCATCGCTGAAGAAGATCATCATGATCACCGGTGATCTTCCTCCCATGCCTTATGTGGCGAGAAAGGTGATGGAGATAGTCGGCGATTCGTCAGCAAGTGCCCAGGACCTTCAGGAGGTGATCTCGAAGGATCAGGGGTTGACGAGCCAGATTCTCAAGATCGCCAATTCAGCTCTCTACGCGAGAAGTCGAAAGATCGAGACACTGACCGATGCTATCGTCATGCTCGGATTCAACACGATCAAAAGCCTCTCTGTGATGAACGCCACAAAGAACCTATACAAGTTCATGAACAAGGGGAAGGTTTTCGGTCTAAAGGACAAGCTCTTGTGGGAGCATTCCGTCGGTGCAGCTCTGACAGCACGAGCTGTAGCTCAAAAGATCAACAGTCGATTTGTGGAGCAAGCATTCCTCGGAGGCCTTCTCCACGATATAGGCAAGCTCGTTCTCCTTCAAAAGGTCCCTGAGATATTCGATTCTGTCATAGAAGAAGTTTACAACACGGGGAGGCATTTTTCCGAGGTCGAGATGGAGAAACTGGGATTCACACATGCTGAAGTAGGAGCTCATCTGATGGGCAAATGGAAGTTCACAGGTGATTTTGAAGAGGCAGTGAGGAACCACCATGCAGTAACAAGCGATCTTCAAGTGGAGAGCCAGCTCGTTTACTATATCGATTTTGCAAACAGGATTTGCCATAAGCTCGGCATAGGTTTTATCAATGAACCGGATATTGACCTTTCTCAGGAATATTCTGCTGTTGCATTGGGGCTTAACGAACAGATGATCGAAGGGATCGAGCATCTTACGAGATATATGATGAAGCAGGAAATGAACACGTTTATGTAGTGATGGGTTTGATTCCAGTGATGTCGAAAGGATTGCCATGTCTGTAGCCGGTACCGAAGACCAGGCAAGGTCGCAGGATAAAGAAAAGAATTTGGAGAAAGTCATAGCAAAGGTCAACGACCTCCCTACCATACCTTCGGTTCTATTGAAGATTTGGAGGTTATGTGATTCTCCCGATTCTACTCCTGCGGACCTTGAAAAGGTGATATCGCTGGATCAAACCCTCACAGCAAAGGTACTGCGAGTCGCAAATTCTTCGTATTATCATTCGGTTTCAAAGGTCAGCAATGTAAAGAATGCGGTTGTGAACATCGGGTTCGAATCCGTAAAGACGATAGCGATAGCAGCTTCGGTCGCTTCTGTCTTTAAAAAGAAGAAGCGGATAAACAAATATTTTTCTCTGAAAGATTTCTGGAAACATTCTATAGGCGTTGGGGTCGCTTCCCGGACCTTTGCGGGGAAGATCGACGGAGTCAATGTCGAAAACGTATTCTGTGCCGGGATCCTTCACGACATAGGCAAATTTGTCTTTAGTATTATCATGCCGGAAGAGTTCGGAGGCGCTCTTGCGATTTCTACGAAAAGAGGAATACGCATCTTAGAGGCAGAGAGGGAGATATTCGGTACCGATCATGCTTTCGTAGGCAAGTTGTTTTCTGAGCACTGGAACTTTTCCGATGAGATCAAGAACATCATAGCTGACCACGAGAAGGAAATAGACGATATCGAAGATATGCACCTCATCGAGACAGGTATTGTGAAGTTCGCAGACTCTATCGTGCGCTCTCTTCGGTTCGGTTTTCCGGGAGATTTTCTGCACGAAGAGCCCGATGGTAGGATAAAAGACCTGTTCGGTATCGATGAGGGCTTCCTGGAAAGTTTTTCCAATGAGGTAAAATCTGAGCTCGACCTCGCAGTTGAGCTGATAAATCTATTTTGACGAATTCCTCTTGCCCGCCGCGAGCAATCCTTTCCTTGCAAATGATTCACGAGTTGTGCGATTATGTAATCACCGAACTCAATGTCGGGTTCTATCGGTATAAATGAGAGTATGGAGGCAAGCGAGTGGGAAAGGTAAGGATCGGAGTAGCTTTGAGCGGTGGGACTGCGAGGAGCATGGCACACATAGGCATTCTCAAGGCCTTCGAAGAGCACGGTATCGAGATTGATTATCTCAGTGGCACGAGCGGCGGCTCGCTGGTAGCTGCCTTTTATGCATCGGGAAAAAGTATTGAGGAAATGGAAAACCTCGCCGAGAGCTTGAGCTGGCGAAAGCTCGCAGGGTTGACGCTGCCTAAGCTCGGGCTTCTATCGAGTAATAAGATAAGGGAATTCGTTATAGATCAGATCGGAGAGATATGTTTCCGCGACTTGAAGATCCCGACTGTTGTGGTGGCGGCAGACCTAACCACGGGAGAAAAGAAGATATTCAAGGAGGGTGAGGTGGCAATAGCCTGCCAGGCGAGCAGCAGTATTCCGGAAGTATACACACCGGTCGAAATAGAGGGACACAGTTTCGTCGATGGCGGGATTGTCGAGTATATGCCGGTCAAGGCTCTCTCCGAATTCGGGGAAATGTTCAGAATCGGCGTGAATCTCGGATATGAGAGCGGCAAAAGGAAGAGGCCCAGGCATCTCGTAGAAGTGATAATGGAGGTTACAGGTTTCATTGCTAATCTAAATGCTCTCGAATCGGAAAAGGTGGCGGATTTCGTAATAAGACCGGATGTGGAACGGTTCAGCCCGTTTGCACTCAACAAGGCAGCCGATTTGATAGAGGTAGGTTATGTGACTGCAGTAGCTGAGATGGCTGCTCTCAAAGAGGCGATAGGGAGATATGCCTCTTTCACAGGCAAGTTGAGGCGGTTTTTAACAGGTGTGCCTGGCAGAAGTGCTGGTTGATTTTTCACTTCGACATGATTGATTCTTTCAAAATCGTCTCCCGGCTGGGGTGAATGATTAGGCCGGGAAGGTCGTTAAGGGTAAGCTCGAGGGGAGGCGATCCGAAATGCCTGCAAAGAAGGGAAAGGAATCCACGATAGCCCTTCTCACCGATTTTGGCTGGAACAACTGGTACATAGGAGTGGTCAAGGGGGTTATATTGGGCATCAATCCCTCGGCTACGATAATCGATCTCTGCCATGACATTTCGAGCCAAGATGTAAGAGAGGGGAGTTTTATTCTCGGAAACAGCTTTCGGTATTTTCCCGCAGGGACGATTTTTTATGCAGTGGTAGATCCCGGGGTCGGTGGTAAGAGAAAGAACCTCGTAGCTCGTGCCGGCGATTATTTGTTTGTTGCACCGGACAACGGCATTTTGAGCTGTGTCTTTGAATACAGCGATGTTGACAGGGTGTTCGAAGTCAAACCGGGCAAATACACACTCGAGGTCAAGGGATCGACCTTCTATGGGAGAGACATTTTTGCGCCCATAGCCGCTTACCTCTCGCTTGGTGTGAAACCCGAGGATATGGGCGAAGAGGCGGATTCGGTGATGAATGTTCCGGTTCTTCTGCCCGTATTCGACGACGATGTGATCCATGGTAAGGCTGTATATGTGGATTCTTTCGGAAATATCATCACGAACATCAAGGAGGATTTCATAATCGAGGCGTTCGGCGAAGATATTCAGTGGGACCGCGTAATGGTAAAAGTAGGGGGGCAAAAAATAAGGGGCGTGAAGCGTTACTATCAGCAGGGGGAGAGAGGAAAGTTGATCGCTCTTATCAATAGCTGGGGTTTTCTCGAGATTGCCGTCAATAGAGGGAGTGCATTCAAGATTCTGAATCTTAGAGAGAAAAAATCTCTTGAGATAACTGTGGCTGTATAGGTGGGGCTGGTCGGTGAGATTCGGCGCGACTATATTGGGTTCAGGGACAATCATCCCGACGAGCGACAGAAGAGCAACTTCGATTCTCGTAGAGATCGAGGATCGTTCTCTTCTTCTGGATTGCGGCCCGTGTACCGTCGATTCAATGGCGAAGATCCATTATCGATTCTCCGACATAGGCAGGATCTTCATAACGCACCTTCATCCCGATCATACCCTCGGGTTGCCCCATATGATGGCCGCTTTGAACCAGATCGAATTGGAAGACGAACTGCACACTGTCACGGTATACGGTCCGAGCGGTCTAAGGTGGTTTTTTCAGAGGATGAATTTGCTCTACGGATCGACTAAGCCCAGGAAATTCTTCGTCGACCTCGTCGAGCTCGGCACCGCGGCGTTATCGTTGCCCGGCGGTATCAAGGTTCGAACGGCGCCTATGGTGCACGGGGAAGCTCCTGCGCTCGCCTATAGGATCGATTATCGTGGGAAAAGTCTGGTGTACTCCGGCGACACGGAATACACGTTGGATCTTGTAAGCTTGGCAAATGGAGCCGACACATTGATATCAGAATGTTCTTTCCCCGATAGCCATAGCAGAAAAGGCCACATGACTCCCTCTAAAGTCGGGATGACGGCGGAGCAAAGCCGTGTGAAAAAGCTCGTCGTCGTTCATATGTATCCTGAGGTGGAATCGACAGATATCAAAGGGGTTATAAGCGAGATCTTCGACGGTGAAATTTATATTGCGGAAGACCTTTTTCAGATTACAATCTGATTTACTTTGTAGTAGAATGACTCATGAGAGATTCAAATCAACCAAGGAGGTTCAGGGAATGAAGGTTAGTCTTACTGTCATCAAGGCAGATATAGGATCGATCGGTGGGCATATAATTCCAGGGGAGAGATTGAAGGCAAGGGTTAGGGACTACATCGAAGACAAAGGAACGAAACTAATCCACGATTTTCGCATAAGTTCCACGGGGGATGATATAGCGATTCTGTTCAGTCACAGCAGGGGCGAGGGAGACGCTGACATTCACAAGCTCGCTTGGGATGCCTTCAAGGCAGGCACCGAGCTTGCCAAGGAGATGGGGCTTTACGGTGCAGGACAGGATCTGCTCAAAGATGCTTTCAGCGGAAACGTCAAGGGAATGGGGCCGGCTGTCGCCGAGATGGAGTTCGAAGAGAGACCGAACGAACCCTTCCTTTTCTTCGCGGCTGACAAGACGGATCCGGGCGCATACAACCTTCCCCTTTATCTTGGATTTTGCGATCCGATGTACAACAGCGGTTTGATACTCAGCCCGAAAATGGCGAGCGGCTTTCGGTTCAATATAATGGATGTTTCTTATACGGAAGGCGACAGGGTCGTATCGCTGAATTCGCCTGAAGAGATATATGACATAGCGACCCTCCTGAGGGACAATGAGAGATTCGTCGTCGAAAAGATATACTCGAAAAACAGCGGTGAGATAGCCGTCTCGGTCAGCACGACGCGTCTTCACAACATCGCTGGTCGTTATACGGGCAAGGATGATCCTGTTATGCTAGTCAGAGTGCAGGGCGATTTCCCTGCTGCGGGTGAGGTGCTTTCTCCTTATGCAAAGGGGCATTATGTAGCCGGTTTCATGAGGGGCAGTCACAACGGGCCGCTGATGCCGGTAAAACAAAATTCCTCGATCTCATTCTTTGACGGGCCTCCTGTAGTGAGCTGTGCCGCTTACTGCGTGCATGAGGGTAAACTCACCGAACCGGCGGATGCATTCGATCATCCGTTCTGGGATTATGTGAGGAACAACGTTTCGAGGAAGGCTATGGACATTAGAGACCAGGGCTTCTCTGGTCCGGCGATGCTCGGCTACGACGAGCTGGAGTATGGCGGTATAGTAAAGAACATGAAGAAGATAGACAAGAAGTTCAAGGTGCGGAAATAGGCAAACCGAATCTACCTTCTTTTAGTATATTGTAAACGGATCGGACCGAGGTATCTTACGAGCGGAAGGTGCTGAAGGTGCTCCGGATCGAAAAATGGAGGTTGCCGAATGAGTGAAAAAAAGGTGCGAAGCTCCGGTGTTCCTCAGGGAATAGCCGGGGTTATATGTTACTTCATTCCTCTTGTGGGGGGACTGCTGTTTCTCTTCGTCGAAAAGGAGAGCAAGCTGGTGAGGTTTCATGCCGTACAGTCGATTCTCCTGTGGATATTTCTCGTCATCCTAGGTTTGATATTCGGGTGGATTTCTGTACTCAATATAATAGTGGCGTTGGTTATCGTCGTCGTCGGGATCTTTATGATGTATCAAGCCTTGATGGAGAGACAGTTCGAGCTCCCGATTATCGGAAAGATCGCCAGGAGGCAGGTTTACGGCGGCGACGATTCGGGAACGGACAACGAATCGGGAACAGGCAGCGAGGGGAATTGACCTATTTCCTTTTTTCACAATTCGTTTTGTGCCTGTGTGATTGATCGGCTGACGGGGGTGTTCGATAATTTTATCGCTGCACAATCATGTTTTCGATATTCAACCTGCACATTTTATTTGCAAGAATCGATTTGTCGTTTTGTCTGATCATATCGGTGCTTTGAAAAAGTTGAATTGTCTTTGAATAAAGATTACCGCTCGATTTTAGTACCATTAGGATGAAGAGAGTGAACGGAGATATCTCGGGAGATACGATCATTGCCTGGAAGAATGGCGATATGGAAGCCTTTGGAAGGATAGTGAAGATGTATATGAAAACGGCATACTCCGTCGCGCTTGGTTACGTCGGTAACGTAGAGGATGCGAGGGATCTGTCGCAAGATGCGTTTATCGCCGTGTACAGGGCCAGAAAGAGTTTCGATGTCTCGAAGCCCTTTTTCCCGTGGTTCTACACGATTCTCAGGAATATCTGTCTCAATTTCATCAAGAGCCGCCGCAAGTTGAAGGTTTTGTCCGAAGATGTGCTGGAGTTCAGGTCCGATGACTATGAGACTCCGGGGGGCTACGCTTCCTACTCGGAGAGGGCCGGCATCATATGGGAGGCTCTCTTCAAACTGTCTCCCGAGCACAGGATGTCGAGATTGTACTATGCGAGGAACAGACTCTATGAGCTGCTGGAAGGATTCGATTTCTGATGTTTGGACGAAGGAGCTGGAATCGTTGTTTCCGGAACCGGAGACTAAGCTTTGCAAAGGTTGAGTTTGGGAGTTGATTCCAATGTCGTGTCCGCGTTCTGAAATAGATCCGCTGCGATATCTCGACGGTGTAATGAGCCCCGGAGAGAGGGAAGAGTTCAAAAGACACCTCGAGTCGTGCGAAGACTGCACGAGGACCGTTCAAAGGTTCGAAGAGCTCGGCAGGATAACGAGGAGGGTCAAGATGAGAGATCCGACCGATGAATTCTGG
>NATK01000054.1 GCA_002085285.1 Candidatus Latescibacteria bacterium 4484_7 | reverse complement strand
TATAGTAGCTCTATACCACATTCCAAGTATCAAAGTCAACACTATTCATCTATTCTTCAAATGCCCGATGTCCACAAATCGACAAAATCGAATATAACACGATTTTTCAATTTTTGCAAGCACCTCACCGATTGGCTCTTTGCCCGTTAGAGATGCGAAGAGCGTGGATGTCGGAGGCTCAAAATCTATTGTCGTTACACAGATACCTGCAATATCTGCACAACCGCTATTTCGAAAAAGAAATAAGGATTGCCCTTGTGATCGTCACATCCGCTCCCGCCGGCCGGCCCTTCGCTTCAGAATCCGAAGATATGGACTTTGCCCTCTCGAGTCGGCTCTTCACAAGGTGAAAAATCGGAACGTCATTCGACTGCCATATCGTTGTTTTTACCTCTTCGACCTTTTTCGCCCTCACTCCGCCGAGATTCAGCAACTCTTCCTTGTGTTCTGAATAGCTGGCAACTTGACAATAAAAGGTGCCCGAAGGGGTCTCAACGACGGCCGAATCGCCCACGACCACCTTCATTCCACTGCTTCGGGGGATGAATAGATCATCGATGCCGAAATCTTTGATCTCCTTATCCGTGGGCCTTCGAAAGTCTTGCTCGCCTTCCTTCACGAGTATCTCTTCGAGGGCCGAATGAAATCGAGCGGCGTCTCTTATCTCGACGGTTCCCGGAGCGAAGCGCAGAAGAACAGTTACCGCATCCTCAGAGCTGAACGGGTAAGGTGACGAAACCACCGATACGAGAATAGAATGGTTAATGTCTCTGTCGATCGAGATGTTCAGCAACGTGGAATCCGTCACGCCGAACGCAGTCGATTCGACCAGGTAGGATACCTTCGAGCCGGGCCGAAGGGCCACTCCGTCAAGGCCCAGCCCCGGAAGCAAAAAATCTACCTTTGCATTCGAGCGAGCGGGCAAAACTGCAAGTAGGAGCGAAGCGGCCGAGATCAGGATGATTCTTTTCATTTATGCTTTACCTTTTCCCAGTATTTTTCGAAGTCGAAATCGGGACTCCACTTGGAAGTATGGCATCTAGTGCACGACTTTCTCGCCGATTCCGCGTACGAGCCGTCTCTCGCATGCATGGTTCCCGGTCCATGGCACTCCTCGCACTGAACCCCCCTGAGATTTATTCCCTTCTTCTCCTCCATATCGCGGCTGTAGCCGCTGAACTGGCCATATCCAGTAGTGTGGCAGATAAGGCACTCGGCCTTGTTTTCGTCATGGCCCGAGGTGAGAGCGGTGAAGGCGCGGAAGTGCGGCGTCATTATATAGCTCTTGTAAACATCGGAATGGCACCTCGCACAAACATTTATTCCGAGGTATCTCTCTCTGATCTTGCCAGTTTTCTCATCGCGTGAGACAAGCTTTCGAAGCTTGAGCTCCCTATACCTAACCGCTTCCTTCCTCAAAAAATTCGTTAGTTTTCGTGCCGTGGTCGAGTCGCTCGAGAACGAAGGGCCGAGATTTATGAGCTCGTTCTTCTCTATCTTCAAACCCGAATCGCTGCTCCAGGAAAGCTTGATTTTACCGATGAACCTCCCCCTGTCTCCTGCGAAATAGACTGGAATGCCCATATCTTCGAATGCGCCCCCAACCGTATCGACGCAGCTTCCCTTGATCTTGTCAGTTTCGAGCTCGTGCCCTCGAATGATGAGATCTACACCGCTCAAAGAAGGGATCAACTCCTTGAGTCTTTCTCTCGTCATGTGAGCGAGAAGGATAACAATATCGCTCTTACGTCTCAATTCCTTCAAAACCACCCTTGCAGTGGAATCGGGGTCCTCTATCTCGAATCCGAACTTTTCCCGCGGCTCGTAGGCGAGCAGCGAAAAGACGCCAACACGGATGCCGCCAACTGTTTTTACGATTGCCTTTGAAAAAGCCGGCTTACCGTTGAGGTATAGATTGGAGCATAGGAGAGGCAATCCTGTACTGCGTTCATCCTCCAACGTTCTAATGCCGTAGTTCAACTCGCGCTCTCCGACGCCAACGGCATCGTATCCCATCCGAACCATGAGCCCGGCGAGAAACTTGCTTCTGTACATGTCTATTATCCCCGGATCTCCCGAGTAATCACCAGCCGAAAGAAGCAATATGTTCTCTATTCCTCTCAAGCTGTCGACCGCGGCGACCCTCCGGGCCACCCCGCCAGAGGCATTGGCGCCTCAACCTGCAGGCTTAAGCCGCCCCTTGACATCGCTGGTGAACAGAACGGTCATCGAGCCCTGACGTTGGCAGCTCCCAACGACGATGAGGGCGAGAAACAAAAGTATTATGTGCAGTCTCTTCATACTCATCTCCCGACGATAACATTCAATAATATATAAGTCATTATACATCTACTTTACAATAAAAAAGGGGTAAAGCATACGACTTGCTTTACCCCGTACATTAAAAGTAACGAGATATTACTTCTGAACACGGCTCTTCAGAGCCTTACCGGCTGAAAATGCAGGAAACTTCGTTGCTGGAATCGTTATCGCTTCACCGGTCTGAGGATTGCGGCCCTTGCGTTTTTTACGGCGTCTCGTAACGAAGGTACCGAATCCCGTGATCTGCACTCTCCTGCCAGCCGCCAACTCGGTGGCGATTACACCCTCCTTGGGAGCAGTGCTGAAAATCGCGTCAACTGCTGCACGTGAATCTTTTAGCGTAAGGCCGGTCTTCTTGGCAACTTTCTCAATGAGTTCGGTCTTGTTCATCTTTCACCTCCTTTTCCTGAAATCCCGATTCGTCGCTACCTTACAACCTTTCCAAAATCCTGTCAACAATTTTATGTCGATTTTTTCCCTATCTTACAACATTTTTTTGCACTCCGCGCAGTCACTTTTTCGCCCGTTTTCAGCCTGCACATCGACTCTCTGAATCCGGTGAAAGAGCACAACCATCTCGTTCCCTTTGAGCCTCGCCTCTCAAATCCCGGAGCGGGAAACTGAGTCAAGATCCGCTGAGCGAACACAATCCCCTTACACTTGCTCAGAGCCGGAAGGGCCGATCGGTGGGATTGAAGGCTAAAATCTGCTGAACGAACGCAATCCCCTTACACCTTTCTCCCACATGATCTCCGGATGAGCCTTGATCGATATCTGAAAATAATAACTCCAGCTGTTGCCGAATCTCCTGTGAATAAAGCTCGCCTGCCAGCAGTGCAGGTCGCGTTTGAGGCTGTAGTACTGCTCTCTGAAACTGTGAGACTCTATATCGTAGTAACCATGATATGAGACGCGCCAGTTCTTGGTGAGATTCATCTGACCTCCGAGATCTATGCTGCTGTTCACCCTGCGCATGAGCTCCGATCCGGAAACGGAGTACTTGTAACTGATCCTCAAAGACCAGGACTGAACATTCCTTGCCCCCCTGCCGTCAAAGGGAGCAGTCTCCTTTTCATCTTTTGCAGCCGCCACTTTTTCATGCTCCACGATTTTCCATTCGCCCGGATAGGAAAAGGACCCTGCGAGATTTATCCCTATGGAGAGATCAGTCGAAAGGATCTCCTTCTTGTAAGGGTCATAGTAATTGTTCATCGCAAGGGAGAGATTGTTCGAGATGCTCGACCTCAAGCTGCTGCTAATCCTCGAGAAGCGCGACTCCCTTGGGCTGTCCGGGTCGTACGAGCCGTTGATGTTCCAGACGAGAACGCTATTTTTCTTGACCTCATTGCCGCCGGACAGAACCTTGAGATCGATGACGTTCCTCAAGGAATAACTCACCGACCTATTCTCCCTTTGCCTCGAAGTGATCTTGGGAGTGTAACTGTAAGAAGCTGTTGGATTGAGCGTATGTCTTATGCCCACGAGCGGTCCGAGCCTCGGATAAAACGTTCCATAGAGTTTCGTTCCGAACCCTGAGGAAAAGCTCATCGAAAACTCGTTCTTGTAGTTCGAGGCCGCACTGGAAGATATGAGGTTCTTGTAGTCGGGATTGATCCTGTCGGACAGGACCTTGAAGTAATCCCACCGCATGCTCACCGATGGTGAAATGTCGAGGAACAGAAGCCTCTGCTGCTGCCCGAAGCTCGCGCTCGAGCCCGTCGTGAACGTCGTCTTCTTCCTCGCTTCGCTTTCGGTGGTAGCTCTTGTGAACCTGATGTTCGGCGAGAAGTGGAACGAACCGAGAAAACTCTCCCAGAACCCCCTTTCACTCTCCTTGTGCTTGGTGCCAAACCACAGGGATGCCCTCGGAAAATTCAGCGAAAAAGACGGAAACGTCATCGAAACGCGTGTCTCGGTCGGCGAACTCACGTTGAGCACCTGATTCCTCGTCGCTGAGATGTTGAGACTCGTCCCGCCCCATGTCTTTCTGAATCTTCCCGAGGAGTAGATCTTTCTGTCGACGAGCCTCTGAATGTCTTCCGACTGATCCATTGCCGTCTGGGCGTTGTCGCTGCTCACCAAGCGAATGTTGCTCGCAAAAGAAGCCGATTTGCCGAACGACTGGTTGTGCTGCGATTCGATAGTCCACTCGTTCCTGTATGTCGCAAGGTCTCTGTAAAAGTTCAGTCTGACAAAGCCGTCGAAAACGTAGCGCAGCTTGTAACGATTGTCGAGATGGACACGAAAGCTCCTGTTCTCGTTGAAATCCGACGTCAAAAGAAAATCGGTGTAATCGTTGGTCGCCCAATAATAGCCGAGACCCCTTATGAAACGCCCCGCACGGCTGTTTATTCCAATGTCTATGTTCGGTCTCAAGAAACCCGAATGTCTCCCCTTCCGAATCGAGTTGACGAGAAACGGAAGGTAGAAAACGGGCATCTCTCCTACATATAGCACTATTGGACCCGATACGATCTTGTCATCTATAAAGACCTTCATCCGCTTAGCCCTGAAGGAGTAGTGCGGCTGCTTGAGATCGCATGTCGTGTACTTCGAATTGTAGACCTTGAGTACATCGCTTCCGACCTTGTAAATCTCCTGGCCCTGATAATACCCCTCGCCGTATTTCGTCGAACCGTTCAGCACTACCCCGGTGTTCGAATCGAGATCGTATCCCATCTCGCTTCCGTACATTTTCTGACCGCTCTCGTCGATCACGGGCTCACCCACCGCCTCAAGAACATTGAGGCGCGAATTGAAATCGATCCGATCGGCCATGAGGGTTCTATTCGAATATTTCAGCGAGGCATTCCTTCTCAGTACCACATCCTCCGTGTCGGCGAAATATTCTATAATTACTGCATTATAAATCACTCGGTCGGCCTCCGTGGGGAAATCCCTGTACTCGAGCGAAGGATCGGCGATCGCCGAAAGGCTGTCGATCGTCTCGATCGGTTTTAAGTTCATGAACTTGTACAATCCCTTGGCGTGACCCGTTATCCTGACGAAATTCAGCACTTCGTCATCGAACCTGAAGTACATCGTATCGCCCGTGGAAAAGTCATTCGACACCTTCGACCTGTCCGTCTCTATCGGGTAATACATCGCCTCACAGGAACCGACTATCATCACCGAATCGACTTTTTCATTGGAGAGGAATATTTCTATCGAGTCCCCCTTTATCCACGAATCCTCACGCCACGGAGAGCCTTTGGAAGGCTTTTGCGAAAGCTTTCCCTTATCCGGGAGAATGATCTCTTTTACCTCCTTGTCGTCGTAAAGGAATCTCATTCTCTTGCCCTTCATGCTCGACTGACCGTTAGTCGCATACGGACTGCCGAAGAGGTCCACGATGCCTTCGTTGCTGTAGATGACCGCCGAATCACACTCCGCCCGTGTTTCACCCTTCACCATCCTCACATTCCTTATCGCATAGCCTATCCTTTCGGCCGTATCGAACTTCATCCAACGGCTTTTGACCGTGCCTTTCTCCTTTGACTTGAGGTCGAACGTGAGAATAGGAGACTTGTCGATAAAGGCTCTCTTCTCCGTGGTATAATAGATCCCGTGTTTGCCGGCGATCGAGTAATTCTCCACTTCGTCTATCAATACAACGTGGCCGAATGCCTCTGCCGCATCGGTGTTGCGATCGTAACGAATCGTATCTGCATAGAGCACCCTCGTGCTGTCACTGAGTCGCAGATTACCGGTAAAAGTCGCCAACCTCCTTGCCCTGTCGTATTCGCCCAGGTCGCAGTGGAGGATGACGTTTCTATCGACCAGTGAAACATGGCCTTTCATTACTATCACATCCCGATCGCCGTAGTATTCGCCGGTATCGCTCCTCGTGCGCATCGTTCCATCGAGTACACGAACGTTGTCGTATAGATACGTCACTCTTTCATCGGGATAATTGAGGCCACGGTCACTGGTTATCGAGGCGGTCAAGTGCTTTACCTTTACACCCCCACTCAACTCGACAATCCGCTTGTCGTCCCTGATCATCGATTTCAACCTTGCTGCTGAGACCTCATAGAGAGTGGTGTCGACGCTTGCGCTGTCTGTGCCCGTTCCAGCTACGGAGAAAGCAAGGATTTTCTGTGGGGATTGTGCACTCAAGAACAGAAAGAAAACGAGCGTAGAGACGGGGAAAAAACGTCTCGACGTGATTGTAATTCTATGAAGACTCATCCTCATAAGAAGCAGCTCCGCCCGGAGACCCCTTTCGATCGATAGTTATCTACCCACCCATCTCTTTGAAAAACATGACAAACGTATAATGCATGCCTGTATCTCAAAGCCATCGAAGGAGCAGACTCAGTCCATTGCCACGGGCACTGTCGCTTGTACGCATCAGACGAAGCGTCCACGGGCCAGGAGAGCCGCCCCGATGGAAGAAGCTGTATTGCCTAATTCCGCTTGAACGATCTCGACTTTCCCCAGAGCCTCGTGCATGAGCAGCTCGGCGAACCTTTTGCGGGCCGGTGCCAGTATGAGCTCACCGGCACCCGAAACCCCGCCTCCAATCGCGATCCGGTCCGGATTGATGATATGAGCGATATCGGCCAATCCAGCTCCCAATAGCGCACCCGTATCGGCCAGCACCTCTACTGCGACCTCGTCTCCCCGGGAAGCTGCAACTGCAATATCCCTGACCGTCAAATCCTCTGTCGAAGAAACGGCGCCTCCGCTCTTAGCGGTCATTCTTCGCTTTGCCTCCCTTACTATCGCATCGGCGCCTATGAACGCCTCTAGGCAACCCCTCTTCCCACATGTGCAGACAGGGCCGGCCGGATCTATCACCATGTGCCCTATCTCTCCCGCGAAACCGGCACTTCCGGTGAAAAGTTTGCCGTCGATCACTATTCCCCCTCCGACACCCGTACCCAACGTGACACAGACGAAGACCCTCGTCCCCTTACCCGAGCCCATGTGGTATTCGCCGTAAGCGGCACAGTTGGCGTCGTTGGCTACGACGACCGGAACATCGAACCGACCGGAGTATAGCTTCAGCAGGCTCGTGCCTGCCCACTCCCTGAGGTTCGGCGAGGAAACGACGATGCCTGACTCCGATTCGATCAAACCGGCACAGCCGACACCAGCAGCAATTAGTTCACCCCCTTCGGGGAGATTGGCCTCAGCCCAAACCTTAACCCTATCCGCAGCTTGCCCGGGTCCGTTACCTGCAAGGGTCGGAACCACCCCTTCCTTCAGCACGTCACCATCAACGGAAAGAACGGCGAGTTTTATATCCGTTCCACCTATGTCTATTCCAAAAAGGAGCTTCACTGATCCCTCCCGAGGTCAAAGGTATCTGACAGCCTCTTCTACTACCACGTGTGAGCCGAGTACAAGAAGAACGTCTTCTTCGTTCATTCGACCCCTCACGTTTTCCAAGGCCTCTCTCAAGCTGCTGAACGATTGGATCAAAGGGCGCCTGGCTTTCGACCTCTCCGTCGCCTCTTCGAACAACGACTTCAAGACGAGAGGGTCTGTGCTTCTCCGGTCCTTGAACGAGGCAACCGCGATCTCGTCTGCGACTTTCACGGCCTTCTCCGGAAAAAGCCCTACCCTCTTGTGCTCGAGCACTCCAAAGACTATCGATTTCCTTCCCTTACCAGCCACCTTTTTGAGCGTCTCCAGCGAGGCGATCAAGCCTTCCTCGTTGTGAGACACATCCAGTATTATGATGGGTCTCCCTTGGAGAACCTGAAAACGGCCAGGCAGAAAAGCCTTCGAAACGCCTGCGGCTATATTACCCTCTTGATCGAGCTTTTTCCACAATTTAGTACGTTCGCTGCGGGATTTGTTCGTCCTCTTCTGCATCGAGCTCCCTTTGCCGCTCCTGTCTCTTCTATATTCATCGAGCCTGCGAGCGACGACTCCGTCAGCCTTCGATGCCTCGCTCGAAAGAATCTCCACTGCTCTGATCGCTGTTGCGAGATTGCGAGCCTGATGCTCGCCTATCATCTTCGTTCCAAGGGCGGGGTATCTTCGCATCGGCGTCTCCATGTCGAT
>NATK01000053.1 GCA_002085285.1 Candidatus Latescibacteria bacterium 4484_7 | reverse complement strand
GACTCTGCTGAAGCCGGCATATACCAGATATGACAGCATCAAGATAGGGAATCTGAAATTCGAGAATATATGTTCGATGGTCATGGATGACTCGGAGCATGCGATGTTGTTCGATTATCTGGACAATGGAATAATAGGTGCCACCTTGCTTCGATCCTGCATATGGCAGATTAATTTCCAGGATACCACCATAACGGCTACGGACGGTATCGCATCTCTCGGCTATATCGAAGGTGCAATCGAGGTTCCTTTCATACCCGAGGGCCCACAAAAATCTCCGATCGTGGAAGTCGTGGTTGACGATGCCGATACCATGAGACTGCAGTTCGATACCGGTAATTCCTCGACGTACCTCGCCTGTCCTTTGTTGAAAAAGGATTCCTCCATTTCGCGCAGCGAGCTGAAGGTATGTTACAAAACGGGAGGCGTATCGATTCTCAAGACAGACGGCATGCAAACAGACACCACTTATTGTGCTATGGCCGGTGCTGTCAAGATAGGTACGCGAACATTCAAAGATGTACCGGTTGATGTCGTCGAATCGGAACAGGGCAAGAGCGTCGGTTCGATGGGCATAGAATTTATTCGGAATTTCATAACCACCATCGACTGGCCGTCGAACAAGATCTATCTGTTCCCGATACGGGGCAGAGGGATCGAACACAACAGGAGGGTATTCGGCGTAAAGACAGGTTATGTTAAGGGGGCTGTTCGGGTAACTGCAGTGTATGCGGGTTCCGAGGCGGAGAAACGAGGGATAGAGATCGGTGACAGGATTCTTTCGATAAACAATAACGATGTCGAGAATTTATCTGCCGACCAGGCAAGGAAGTTCCGTCTGGGAGCTCTGAAGTATTACGATGAGAATGACGAATACATTCGGTTGGAGCTGATCGTAAATGGAAAGAGGGAAAAAGTCCGCCTGAAATCGTACAACCTGTTTTGATCGATAGCGGTCGAGGAATACCAAATGCGTTTGCAGGAAATCGATAGGCCGATGTATAATCACACCGAGGTCAGTCGTTAGAGATTTAAGGCGGAATAGCTGGTGAAGATTGAGCCAACGAAAGAAGGCCGAGGAAGAAAAGGAAGCTTGTAGAGTTCGGGCAGTGGTGAATGGAATTAAGGATTGATTTATCGTTATATTGAGGGCAAGTTGATACGGAGGAAATGCATAAAGCACGAAGACGGATAATGAGGAGGACGCATTGCGCAAGAGAATATACATGACCTGTCTGATCGCAGCTGTCGCTCATCTGCTCGTCGTATCGGGATGTAGCAGGAGTCAGAAGGGTATCGTCCTCGGGCACGATCCTGTAAGGGTATTCTACAAGGCCGAAACAAACTCGGATCTACTCGGGGCATGGACGGTTCAGCGAATCCATGACGACGTGCTCCTTCACATAGACATGTCTGATGATATAGGCATCTTTGGCGGAAGCCAGGCCGAGAACATGAAGAATGCAGCTCAGCACCTGGCAAAGGGAGATGCATCGGTCATAAAGAAGGTAGCCCCGGTATTGGAGCGTGGTGGAGTAGTGAACCTCGGACTCATGGCGGGCTTTTTCAAAAAGGTGATCTGGGTGATGCCGACAATGAGCAAGGACGGCACCGTTTCGCTCGAAGAGGTGAGGAGGTTTCTCATCGGTCGCAGAAGGTATCCGGCATCTATGCTAAAGAGTCTCAAGCAGGTAGGCACTCATGTAGAAGGCGACATTGCGGGGGTGCCCGTGACGATAACATCGCTCAAGGCGCTTGATGTGGGAAGTGTCGGCACGGTGGCCGTCGATATTGACCTGGCATATCTTCAGAGTTTCAAAATGATTGATCCGAGCTATAAGATGGGCACGGCTTCGGCTCTCGATTTTCTCCGTGAACTCGCTGCAAAGAACATCAGGACGAACATCGTCACGGTGAACCTTTCGAACCAGAACGGCATCTGTCCACTGGACATCAGGTATTTCGGAGACCTTATCGCAGATGTCCTCGCGTCGCCGGAAATGCTCCGTGACAAGTTGAGTGAGAGATGGACACTGATGATGAAAGCGGAGAAGCTCCTCAATGAGGGAAAGTACGAGGACGCGGCCAAGACCTATGACGAGATCACGAACTCTTATCCTAACTTCGCAGGCGCCTTCTTTGCCCGTGCCGTGGCGGAAGGCTTTGCTCGAAACGGGCTCGCCAGCCGCAAAGCTCTTCTCGAGGCGATGAAGCTTGACAGCGGATACCTCTCGGGATTCTTCCAGCTTGCCAGGGTGCTCGCCGCTCAGGGCAAGGTCAAAACGGGCGAAGTGATCATAAACACGCCTTTCCTCGAAAAGATTCTGCCTTCGGTGGAGCTCGACTACCATAAAGGGATCTTTTACATGGTCGGGAGCAGGCCGATCGATGCCCTGGATTATTTGAAGAAAGTGCAGGGCGCAAGGCCTAACGACTTTTCGCTGCAAACGGTTCTTTACAGAATCTACAACAAGATAGGGGACGACAGGCACCAGATAGCGACGCTCGAGAAGATGAGAAAGATCGATTCAAAGAGGGTTGCACGCGAGATGCCGTGGGTTTACAAGAGGCTCGGTGAGCTTTATGAAGGCAAGGAGCTATACGATAAGGCCGTCGGCATGTACAAGTTGTTTTTGGACTCCGCTCCAGAGGATACGAGTGCAGCCAATGTAGGAAAAAGGCTGAATGAACTCGAGCTGCATTTGAAGGGACACTGAGGCCAGATGCTGAAAGGCGACATTCCTCGTCTCCCCTTTATTCCGTTGACATTCTGCACACAGTGCTGCCTCATTTTTTTATCCAATCTTTCCTTATTGTAACAATTTTCCTCTCTGCTTCGTATTCTATTGATGTATTCGCTATCTAGCACGGAGAGCCGAATCGAAGGAACATATAGGTTTCGAAAGTCGGGGTGACGCATGAACAGAAGGAAAAACAGGGGAAAGGCCGCATTCTGGGCGATAGTTATCATCGTCGCGGCGGCGATCGTCGGTCTCCTTTTCATGAAGAAGGGAGGGCGCGGCAAAGAAGAGCAGGCAAAGACCGTTAAGGTGGAAAGGATGGATATCGTCGAGAAGGCGCTTGCCGTGGGCTCGATCGTTCCGAGGAACGAGATATCTGTTAAATCGAAGGTTTCAGGTGTCGTGGAAAAGATCTTCGCCGAGCCCGGGACGAGGGTCTTTGCCGGGGCAGCCCTCATCGAAGTGAAACCCAATCCCACACCTATAGAGATAGCTGAGGCGAGGAGGCAAGTCGAGTTTGACAAAATCGACTTCGACAACGCGGCGAAGGAGCTCGAGCGGAGCAAGAAGCTCGCTGCCAAGGGTCTCATTTCCGACAAGGCGTACGAGGATTCGGATAAGCGTTACAGGGAGACAGCGCTCAAGCTCGAGATGAGCAAGGAGAAACTCGCTCTGCTAGAAAAGGGACGGGCTCTCGTCGCTGGGCGAGAGATTACATCGATTGTCAAGTCTCCCATATCTGGCTACATACTCGAGAAGAATGTCAATATCGGCGATCCTGTTGTCCCTCTCACCTCCTACCAGGCGGGGACGGTGCTTATGACGATAGCCGATATGGACAGCCTGCTCTTCAAAGGCACGGTAGACGAGATCGACGTGGGAAAGCTCGAGATAGGGATGAAGGCGCGGATAAAGGTCGGCGCACTGCCGGGCAAGTCGATCATGGGGACGCTCGAAAGGATATCGCTGAAGGCGAAGGAGGAGAACAGCACACGTGTTTTTCCCGTGGAGATCTCCATAGACAGTGTAGGAACGACGATCCTCAGGGCGGGCTACTCCGCCAACGCCGACATCATTGTGAGGAAGGCGGAGCACGTGCTCGGTATTCCGGAAAGGGTCGTTTACTACAGGGGTGATTCGACATATGTAATGGTGCCGGGCCCTGGAGGGTCGCCGAAGAGAGCCGCAGTCGAGACGGGCCTGTCAGATGCAATAAACGTCGAAATCAAATCGGGTCTGAGCGAGGGTGACGAGGTTCTCGAGAAGCCCGAGAAGACGATATAACCGGGTGGGAAAATAGGAGCATAGACACATTGAAAAGAATCGCCGTAAGGTTGGCATACGTTCTTTCGCTGCTCGGAGAATTCGCCCGCGATATGAGGGCGCAGAAGAAGCGTGCGGCGCTGACGACATTCGGGATCGTTTGGGGAACCGCTGCAGTCGTGTTGATGATGGCAGTCGGCGAGAGCGTCAAGCGGCAAAACATCATAAACGCTCGAGGCCTCGGCGAAGGGCTCATACTGATATTTCCCGGCACGACGACGAAACCGTACGAAGGGTTCGGCATCGGCAGGAGCATCATGCTCCGCAAGGAGGATGTTCAGCTCCTCAGGCGTGAGATTCCGCAAATCAGCATGATCAGCGAAGAGTACATGGATTGGCGATCATTTCTCAGGGTCGGAGAGAAAGTCAGGAGCCCGGCGGTCACGGGGGTGAGTCCGGAGTACGGCACTATGCGTAACGAGATCCCACGACAGGGCGGGAGATTCATAAACGAAAGAGACACACGCGATCACCGCAAGGTAGTCTTCCTCGGTTACGACCTTAAAAATTACCTTTTCGGTGATAAGACCGAAGCCGTAGGAAGCTATGTCTATATAAACAATATTCCGTTTCGAGTCATAGGGGTTTTGACACGAAAGGTGCAAAATTCGAGCTACAACTCCCGCGACAAGGATAGGGCATTCATCCCCTCTACGACCTTCGAGGACATATATGCTCCGCGCTACCTTTCCGACATAATAGCAAAGCAGGATCTCGACGTCGCGGGTTCAAGGCAAATCGTAAAGAGGATATACGAAGTTCTCGGCAAGAAGTATGTTTTCGCGCCCGAGGACAGGGATGCGCTCAACGTCTGGAATACCGCGGAATTCATGGAAGAGTTCTACCTCTTCTTCAATGCGTTGAACATCTTTCTCGTCGTTATGGGGACAGTGACGCTCGCCGTGGGCGGGCTCGGAGTGACGAATATCATGCATGTCGTTGTTAAGGAGCGGACGCGGGAGATCGGGATAAAGCGGGCAGTCGGGGCGGACAGATGGGTGATCATGGCTCAGTTCTTCGCAGAGACGTTCTTCATCGTGTTCGTCGGCGCCGTGATCGGATTTGCAATCGCCTGGGGAGTGACGGCGGCGGTTGCCGGCATCCCCCAGTCTGTCAAAGATGTCATCGGCGTTCCGCACATAGACCCTGTGGTGGCGTTTTTCTCCATTTTGATAATATCGGTGATAGCGTTTCTCGCCGGGTTCTTCCCTGCGAGGAAGGCATCGATGCTCGATCCGATTGAATGCCTGAGGTATTGAGGAGAGCAGTAGAAGATGTGGCGCAATGTCATCTCGGAATTCATCTATGATCTGAAGAATCAGAAGACCCGTGTGCTGCTGACCGTCATTTCGATCGTGTGGGGCACGATCAGCGTCATTCTGCTTCTCGCCTTCGGCTTCGGTATGGAAAAACGACTCATGCAAGGTGCGCTCAACTATTCTGACAGGGTGGTACATGTGTACTCAGGCGAAACGTCCGTCGTTTATCAGGGGCTTCCTATCGGCAGATCGATAAGGTTTCACTCGGAAGATATAGATCTGTTGCGCCGTCACGTGCCGCTCGTAGGGATGATCAGCCCGAGTTACGGGCGCGGCGGCATGCGGGTTCGCTACGGAGATGTCGTTACGACGACCTACGGAGAGGGGGTGGCTCCCGACTTCGGTTTTATGAGGCACATGTTCCCGGCCGAAGGAGGCCGGTTCATAAACGGAGCAGATCTACGAGGGCGGAGGCGTGTGGCGTTTCTCGGCGACGAGATCGCCCACGATCTCTTCGGCGGCGATGACCCGATAGGCAAAACGATCATGATCGACAATATACCGTACAAGGTCATAGGCGTAATGATCCCGAAGATACAAACCTCGATGAGCAACGGCCCCGATTCGAGAAGGGTAATTATTCCGTATACGACATTCGTCACTGTTTACGGAAGAAGGACACTTGGAAATATTCTCATAAGGCCCGCCGATATGAGCAGATCGAAAGAGCTCATAAGTGAGGTTAGGGTGACACTCGGGCGAAAGTACCGCTTCGACCCCGAGGACAGGTATGCAATCAGAGTATGGGACGATCTGGAGGATATGGAAATCGCCCGAAAAATCATGCTTGGACTGAATATATTCTTCGGCGTCGTCGGTTCTCTCACGCTCATAGTAGCAGGAGTCGGTGTGGCAAACATCATGTTTGTCGTCGTCAAGGAGCGAACCCGCGAGATAGGGATAAAAAGGGCGGTTGGGGCAAGGCCCGTTCACATACTGATGCAATTCATAGGTGAATCGCTCTTTCTCACAGGCGGTGGAGGTCTGCTCGGGATAGCGGTTTCCATCGGGATCATTTCTCTCATCCATATGATTCCATCGGACGAAGGGGTGTTGAAGTTTATGGGGCATCCGATCTTCTCTGAACCTGTCGCATATGTCACAGTGGCGATTCTCGTTGCGATCGCTCTTCTGGCCGGATTCTTCCCCGCGAGACAGGCTGCGAGTATAGAGCCGATAGAGGCTTTGAGGTATGAATAGACCGTTGCTTGCCGGGCCGATGCCGGAAGCGGACCTTTGGCGTTGCGGCAGTCGGCTGCATTGCGGCATTGTGTCGAGCGGGCGTTCCGCTATCGCAACCAATAGCAATCGGGGGAGCATGTTGCAGGAGAGCTGCTTGATTGTTCTGGGTGATGTTGGGGGTGCCGTTCGCCATCGATAATGATGGACCATTGGCAAAGGGCTCGTCACTTGCCTTTGAGTATGTCGAGGAGTCTTTGGATCTCTCCCCTTTTAAGGGCTGCTTCAAGCTTTGCCATGACAAGCGCCAGATCCTCTTCCCGCCTGATCTTTGCCCGCAACGTGAAGGCGGTGCCTTCGAGATTCTCGGGTGGTGAAAGGTCGATGAACGTGGGAAGCCTCATATTCGACACGATCTCTTCGAACCTTTTTGTGTCGCGGGAAAACGTGGGGTAGAGGATCTCTTTCAGTTCGTCCACGGGGCGCAGGCTCCGAGGCCCGTACGTTCCGCTTTCGTCTCCATATTTCTCCAGGAATCGATGCAGCTCATCGGGTTCGCGGCCTGCGAGAAGAGTGGCGAGTCTGATGATTTCGCTCCTCTCTCTGGCCGAAGCCCCCCGCCTGGCGAGCAAGCCGACGAGAAGCCCCGTGTCCAATGCCGGGTGGTCTGCGAGTTTCAGAAGCTCTTCCGCCCTGATCACTCCTCTGTGACATGCGAGAAGGAGACCTTTGTCCATTGCGAGGAGCTCCTTCAGGCGATCAATATATTCGGCGGAGAGACGTCTTCCGTAGGAGATTCCGAGCCTCTCTGTGTGACCCCGCCATTTCGAACCGAGAAGTTCGACAACTTTGACAACGAGGATAGCATTTTCCACTTCCGAGAGTGTAGCGCCGTGTCGGGCGGCTTCGAGCCAGACATCGACAACTTCTGATGCTTCTTTGAATCCCGATATTAATATTGCTTCGGTTTCTGAAATGCCGCCGGCCGAAGCGGCTGCGCATCTTCTAAAGCCGCTGAGAAGGAAAAGGTTTCCTTTCCCGTCGAGATCGGCGCCGCTATCGCCGGATACATTCGGTGAAGTGAAGCCGAGGTTTGCATTCTTCGGTCTGCCTGCGGCACTCGATTCTTCTCCGGCGCCTTCCAGTATTTCGGACAGCTCGCTGCGTTTGATCAGGATAGGGGGCTCGGCTATGCCGAGATCGCTCACGGAACGCTTCAGCTCTTCGTCTTCGATACTCTCCTCGCTTTCGCCCGGCAGGATAAGCCTGAAGCGAAAGGGGGCACGGCGGGAGAGATCGATTTCATCGAGGATTATGCGGGTTAGCTCAAAATTCAATTCCACTCGCTTGGTTTCTCAGAGCCGTATCGCTCCGTTTCTCAGTGTCGGGTTCGAATGGTCGGAGCATCGAGTCGGTGCATAAAATCTTGCCGAGAGAGCCCCAAAACGCCAGGAGCGCGCAAGGCACCGCTTGACACCGAAAGCTCACCTGAGCGTTCAAAGTGAGCTGAACGTCGAAAGCACCTTGAGCGTTCAAAGTGATCCGAACGCCGAGCGAGCGCCAAAACGCTGACTCTAAATTGCAATACCACAGGAGCTCTAAT
This sequence comes from Candidatus Latescibacteria bacterium 4484_7, assembly GCA_002085285.1. Taxonomy (GTDB): domain Bacteria; phylum Krumholzibacteriota; class Krumholzibacteriia; order Krumholzibacteriales; family Krumholzibacteriaceae; genus 4484-7. The sequence continues at coordinate 306 of NATK01000053.1, read as the reverse complement.
AGCCGGCACAATGGTCTGCCGATGACCCGGGTTTCAGTTTCGCTTCTTTCTATTTTTCTCGTTTCCCGACGGTCCGATCACAGCCGATGGGCAGAGAACACTCACCTCGCATTCGTCGCACCTGGGATTGGGCGCCTTGCAGACAAGCCTGCCGTGGCTCTTGAGGTAGAATGGGAGCCATTTCCACTCTTTTTTATGGAACAGCTCCATCAGATCGCGCTCGATCTGCAACGGGTTTTTGCTCTCCGTCCAACCTAGTCTGTTCGATACACGGATTACGTGAGTATCCACTACGATTCCTTCGAC
>NATK01000052.1 GCA_002085285.1 Candidatus Latescibacteria bacterium 4484_7 | reverse complement strand
GCCTGGACAAGGTCGAGAAGTACTGGATATTGGCATGGATCGTTTTACTCTTCTTCTATTCTTTCAAGTTCAAGAGAATGGTGATTCTTGGCAATGTCACGGTTGCGTCTGTTTCCGCTTCGGGATTTCTTCTCGGCTCTTATCACGGGGGCTGTTTGAAAACCGGGATCATCCCTGCGCTGTTTACCTTTTTCTTTGTGCTCGGTCGTGAGATAGTAAAGGATTCAGACGACATCGTTGGAGACAGCAGATGCAGGGCGAGGACATTTCCCATAGCAATAGGCGTAGAGCCGGCTCTCAAGGTTTCGGCCGTCATATTTATTCTTCTTGCAACAGCTTTTCCACTCCCCTATTTTCTCGATGTTTACAGCAAATGGTACGGCCTGGTGATGTTCGTTTCCGTAGTTCCCATACTGGTGGCTTCGTTTGTTTTTTCACTTCAGCACAGGAGACTGTCCACTGTGAGTTCTCTTCTGAAGTGCGGTATGTTCTTCGGGGTTCTGGCCTTTTACCTCGCATGGAAAGGATGAGTGTATGCTTATCACTATGTTGATCGTTATAATCCTTGCGGTCATTCAGGGCCTGACCGAGTTTTTGCCTGTCAGTTCTTCGGGACACCTCGTGATCTTCGAATCGCTGCTCGATTTCAGGTCGAGGGGGGAGTATCAGGGTGTTGTGTTCGAAGTAGCGGTGCATCTGGGGACTCTTGGCGCGGTAATATTCGTTTACAGACAAAAGGTAAAGGAGCTGCTCGTTTCTTTGGGGAAGGTGGCGGTCTTTAGTACAGGAAAGGTTGGGAGTGAAGGTAGAGAAATGGTTTCCGCAGACATTCGATACATCCTGCTTCTTATCGTCGCCTCGATTCCGGCAGGTCTCGTGGGTCTGACATTGAACGACAGGATAGAGAGCACATTCACGGAGCCTTCTATCGCCTCGCTTCTCTTGATAGTTACCGGTGTCTTTCTTTTGTTGACAAGGTTGAGAAGAGGGAATAATAGGATTACTTATCTTTATGCTCTGTTAATAGGGGTGGCTCAGGCAGTGGCTATCCTTCCCGGGTGTTCGAGGAGCGGCTGGACCATCACCACGGCTATTCTGCTTGGAATCGGTTTTGAGGAGGCAGCTGAGTTTTCATTCATACTTTCAGTCCCTGCGATACTCGGAGCGGTACTCCTGCAGATCGTCGGCGGCGACATAAAGCCGTCGAGTGAGTTCATGTTGCCGCTCATAGTGGGGATTTTGGTATCGTTTGCCTCCGGATGGCTCGCCCTCAAATTGGTTCTCGGTATCTTGAGGAGAGGATACTTTCATAGATTTGCATACTACCTCTTGCCAGCGGGGATCTTCTTCTTCGTTTACTTTTCGTATATCCGTTGAGTGTTTGGGCGGCAACGGCAGCATGTAAATGATCCGGAAATGTCTGCCAGCGGAGGAGTCGATTCATGAGGGGATTCCCGTGCAATTTGCTGCACAGCCGGAGTTGCCAGTGTATCTTCCGACGACCAATCCTTCAGAATGGTTGACCGGGCCGAATTACTGTGCTAATTTTACTTTAATTTGTTGAGGTTAGAAGGTTCAAAGGAGAAGGAATGCTCGAAAAGGTCTACAACCCGTCCGAGGTCGACAAGAAGTGGAGCAGTGTCTGGGCTCAACGGAGATCTTTCACCGCCGACGCCGATTCCGATGCGCCCGCCTTCACAATAATTCTGCCGCCTCCGAATATCACCGGATCTCTCACCGTGGGGCACGCTCTCGGCACTACGATTCAAGATATACTGTGCAGGTGGAAGAGGATGAAGGGGTTCAATGTACTCTGGCTGCCCGGTACGGACCACGCCGGTATAGCGACTCAAAAGGTCGTGGAGAGAGCTCTTGAGAGGAAGGGGTTGAAAAGGCGCGAGATCGGAAGGGAGAGATTCCTCGAGGAATGCTGGAATTGGAAGGAGGCGTATCACAACAGGATAGTCGAGCAGCTCGAGCGCCTCGGTGCATCGCTCGACTGGACGAGAGAGGTCTTTACTCTCGACCCCGGGGTATCGCAAGCCGTGAGGGAGGTATTTGTCAGGCTCTATGACAAGGGATTGATTTACAAGGGCAAATACATCGTCAACTGGTGTCCGTCGTGTCTTACGGCGATAAGTGACGAGGAGGTGGAGTTCAAGGAGACAAACGGCAAGCTCTACTACATTGCATACCCTTTCGCAGACGGAAGCGGTGAGCTGGTTGTTGGGACAACGAGGCCCGAAACGATGCTTGGCGATGTCGCTGTGGCTTTGAGCCCCGAGGACGAAAGGGCCCCCGAGCTCGAAGGGAAGGAGCTCATCCTTCCATTGACGGGCAGAACGATTCCGGTGATCCTCGACGAGGCAGTCGACCCTTCGTTCGGAACGGGCTGTCTAAAGGTCACACCCGCGCACGATGCCACCGATTTCGAGATAGGCAACAGACACAAGCTCGAGCCGATTGTCGTAATAGACAAGGAAGGCAGGATGAACGAGGCGGCCGGAAGGTTCGCAGGACTGGAAAGGTACGAAGCGAGGAAGAGCATAGTCGAGGCCCTTGAAGAAGAGGGATATTTGAGAAAAGTCGAAGATTACGATCATTCGGTCGGACACCACGATCGTTGCGGAACGGTCATAGAACCATATATATCGGAGCAGTGGTTCCTCCACATGGAGCCTCTGGCAAGACCGGCTATAGACGTCGTCGAGAAAGGAGAAGTGAGCTTCTTTCCCGAAAGATGGAAGAATATCTATCTGAGCTGGATGGAGAACATAAGAGACTGGTGCATTTCGAGGCAGCTCTGGTGGGGGCACAGGATACCGGTTTGGTATTGCAACCGGTGCGGCGAGGCGATAGCTTCGGTCAAAGAGCCTGAAAAATGCCCGAAGTGCGGGGGCGGCCTAAAGCAGGACGATGATGTGCTCGATACATGGTTCAGCTCGTGGCTCTGGACGTTCTCGCCCATGGGATGGCCGAATAAGACAAGAGACCTCGAGAAGTTCCACCCGACAGATGTTCTTGTCACTGGAGGGGATATCATCTTCTTCTGGGTGGCGAGGATGGTGATGGCTTCGCTGGAGTTCATGCATGAGATTCCGTTCTCCAGGGTATATATCACGGGCATCGTAAGAGACGCTCAGGGCCGCAAGATGAGCAAGTCTCTCGGCAATTCTCCTGACCCTATAGACATCATCGAGAGGTACGGTGCGGATGCATTCAGATACACGATAGTTATGCTGTCACCGCCGGGGCAGGACATGATATTCGACGAGAAGAAGGTGGAGGTCGGCAGGCATTTTGCCAACAAGATATGGAACGCCTCGAGATTCATCCTCGCTCAGGATTACGATCTCGATGCGTTGCTGTCGACATCCGAAGACGTCGATCCTATTTCTTCTCTCTATGCATCGGTTTTCAATGGCATTCCAGATGGTGAGGAATCGTTTGGATGGGAGGACAGGTGGATTGTCAGCCGTCTTTCCAGGGTGATAAGGGAGTTCGACGAAAATATTGAGGGGTTCAGGTTCGATGTTGCGGCCAAGCTCCTCTACGAGTTCTTCTGGCACGAGTTCTGCGATTGGTATCTCGAGCTTATAAAACCGGAATTGAACGGCGGCGGAGATTGCGGCCTCGGCTCTCTTATAACTGCAAGGCTTGTTCTCGGTGCCTCGTTGGCGATGCTCCACCCCGTCATGCCGTTCATAACAGAAGAGATATGGAGCATGCTCGCAGAAGGAGACAGGATACTCGCCGAGTTTAGACTCCCCATCGAAAGTTTCACATTGATCGATGACTCACTCGAGGCCGATGTCGAGATATTCAAGACGATTGTTTCGACAATAAGAAACCTGAGACAGAATTTCAGGATACCACCATCCGTAGAGGTAGATACGATCATCAATTGCGGGGAGGGTACGGGGCTCGCTTCGAGGATCGAGCCGTTCAGCGATAAGATTCGTTATCTTGCGAGGGTGTCGGATTTGAAAATAGGCGAGGGATTGGCCAAGCCCGCTGGTTCTGCAGCTGCGGGTCTCTCCTTTGCCGAGCTCTATATCCCTCTCAAGGGTGTAGTAGACATCGAAGTCGAAAGAAAGAGGTTGCAAAAGGAATTGGCCAAGCTCGAGACGGATTGTGCGAAGATAGAGAAGAGATTGAAGAGCGAAGATTTCATCCGGAAGGCTCCCTCTCATGTTGTAGAGAGTGAAAAAGCGAGGTATGCTGAGATGTCGGATAGGTTGTATAGATTAAAGACTATCCTGGAGGATATATCTTGAACGAAGAAGAGAAGGAAAAGTCTGAAGAGCGGGATAGCCAGAGCGAAATCTTGAACTCCGAGCAGACTGTCGGGGAGATCTTTCTTGAGGCTCGCAAGAAGGCCGGCCTTTCCCTCGAGGATGTGAGCGAGGAAACGAAGATTCCCAGGGCAATGCTCGAACACATCGAGACGGACAACTTCGATGCAATGCCTGCAAAGGTCTATGCGCGGGGCTTTATCAAGAGCTATGCTCAGATGCTTGGCCTGGATACGGAGTACATTCTCAACAAGTACGAGGTTCAGACGGGACAAACGCACACGAGCAAAGGAGACAGGTGGGAGTTGGAGACGGAGGTGGTCGAGGAGATCGTAGCCCCGCCTCGCATTCTGAAGAAGCTCGTCATCTGTGCTGTTATCATCATCGTGGCCATTGTGCTTATCCGATTGGTCTTTCACAAGCGGGAGAAAGTCAAGCCTCCGCAGATCCCAGATTTGAAAGAAGAGGTGCTCGGCCGTGAAGGCCAGCAGGGCGAACGTGTGGTAGCTGAGAAAAATGCAGGCCGGATGAATGCAGGTTCGCCTGTCCACGAAGACGAGACAAAGCCAGGGGCAGCCAAGGAAACGGCACCGGTGAACAAGCCTGCTACTCAGCCTGCAATGAAGCTCATAATAACGGCAAATCCGAGTGACAGTACCTGGTTTGAGATTGCGGCGATCTCGACCAAGGCTGGTATTCCGGAGACACTCGGGTACAGTTTTTTGCTTTTGCCCGGAGAGAGGAAGAGTTTTGAAGCGACGGACAAATTTCTACTAAAAAAGATCGGCAATGCGGGAGGGTTCAGGATGGAGCTCGACGGCATGGAACTGCCCTCACTCGGCAAGAGAGGAGCGGTGAGGAGCAATATAATCGTCGATAGAAACGGTCTTTCCAGGGCAAGGTAGTCTCCGCCTTTTTCCGCCGAAAAGAAGAGCTATGTCACTTTTCAAACTTCATTCCAGCTACAAACCAACGGGCGATCAACCACAGGCGATAGTTAAGCTCGTTAAGGGTATCGAGGAGGGAAAGCGTTTTCAAACGCTCCTCGGGGTGACGGGCTCAGGCAAGACGTTCACCATTGCCAACGTGATTGCCGGGCTCGACATGCCCGCACTCGTCATCTCTCACAACAAGACGCTTGCCGCCCAGCTATACGGAGAATTGAAGAACTTCTTCCCGGAGAATGCCGTTGAGTACTTCATCAGCTACTACGATTACTACCAGCCGGAGGCGTTTATTCCGTCGACAGAGACTTATATAGAAAAGGATGCGTCGATCAACGACGATATAGACAGGTTGAGATTGAGAACGACTGGTTCGCTCATGACGAGGCGCGATGTCATCGTTGTGGCAAGCGTCTCTTGCATATATGGATTGGGTTCGCCTGAGGAGTTCAAGATTATGACCTTCTCCGTAGCGAGAGGAAACTATTTGCCGAGGGACGAATTTCTTGCGAAGCTTGTCAAGATGCAATACTCGAGAAACGACATCGACTTTGCGAGGGGTACCTTCAGGGTGAGGGGAGATACGGTGGAGTTGAAACCTGCATTCATGGAAGAAGCGGTAAGGGTTGAATTCTATGACGAAACGGTGGAGCGTGTTTCGGTCATTCATCCGTTAACGTGCGAAGTTGTGAGGGAGGCCGATGAGATCACTCTTTTCCCCGCCTCGCATTTCGTCACGTCTGGAGACATGCTCGAAAACGCCATAGCTTCGATAGAGGCGGAGCTTGCCGAAAGATTGAAGGAATTGAAAGAACAGGGCAAGTTCGTCGAAGCGAAACGTCTCGAGACAAGGACGAAGTACGACATGGAGATGATGCGCGAGATGGGTTATTGCCCAGGAATCGAAAATTACTCGCGGCACCTTTCAGGAAGGAAGCCGGGCGAGAGGCCTGCGACATTGATAGACTATTTCAGGGACGATTTCCTCGTGGTTATAGACGAGTCACATGTCACCATTCCCCAGATAAGGGGGATGTATGAGGGGGACCGAAGTCGCAAGCGGACACTGGTCGAGCATGGATTCCGATTGCCGTCGGCCCTTGACAATAGGCCTCTGAGGTACGATGAGTTCGAAAGTCTGATAAAGTACATGATATTCGTTTCGGCGACTCCGGGTGACTTTGAACTTTCGAGGAGCGGTGGTGAGATTGTTGAGCAGATAGTGAGGCCCACGGGGCTAATCGACCCAGTGATAGAGGTGAGGCCGGTCAGAGGGCAGATAGACGACTTGCTCGAGGAGATTAGAAGGAGGGTGGAGAGAAAGGAGAGGGTTCTCGTTACAACATTGACAAAACGTATGGCCGAGGACCTGACTTCGTACCTCTCGAATCTCGGCATCAAGGTCAGATATCTCCACAGCGATATCGCGGCACTGGACAGAGTGGAGATCCTTCGGGATCTCCGTTTCGGCGAATTTGACTGTCTCGTAGGGATAAATCTTTTAAGAGAAGGCCTCGATCTGCCCGAGGTCTCCCTCGTTGCGGTCCTCGATGCCGACAAGGAGGGATTCTTGAGGTCGAGAACATCTCTCATACAGACCGCAGGGAGGGCGGCTCGAAACGTCGAGGGAAAGGTCGTATTCTATGCGGACAACTTGACCGATTCGATGAAGCGGGCCATAGAGGAGACGAACAGACGAAGAAAGAAACAGATCGAATACAACAAGAGGCACAAAATAACTCCACGCTCCATAGTGAAATCGATAGAAGATGTCAGGATCTCAACCTCTGTGGCAGACGCCAGGAGGGGGCAGAGGCGGGAGGAAGAGTATTCGGACGAGTTGATACTCAAGGGAGAATTCGATGAAAAGGTGATTCTTAAAAAGCTCGAGGAAGAGATGTGGCGTGAGGCGGAGGCGATGAATTTCGAGAAGGCCGCGAGCATAAGGGACCGTATAGAGGAGATCAGGTTGTCGCTCCAAAGGAGGAAGTGATTTGGAGGCAAGGGAAAAGTATGTTGATGAGATCGTAAAGGGAGCACTCGCCGAGGATCGGGCCGAAGATGATTTGACGACGAGAATCCTTGTAGATAGAGATCTCCGTGGCAGGGCTGTGATAATCGCAAAGAGTTCCGGCGTTGTCTCGGGGCACGATGCTGCGAGAAGAGCATTCATGTTGATAGATGACAGCCTTGAGTATCGGGAGATGGTGAAGAATGGCGAGACTTTTGACGCTGGAGATGTAGTGGCCGGGGTTTCCGGCAGGGTAAGCTCGATACTCCCTGCTGAAAGAGTTGCATTGAACCTTCTTCAGCACCTGTCCGGCATTGCTACTCTGACCGCTCGATTCGTCGAGAAGGTGGCACATAGGGGTATCAGGATTCTCGATACGAGGAAGACCACGCCGGCTCTTAGGTTGCTCGAGAAAGAGGCTGTCGTCCACGGCGGCGGGATGAATCATCGAATGGATCTCTCATCAATGGTTTTGGTCAAGGAGAACCATATCAAGGCGGCGGGTGGACTCGAAGAGGTGTTGCGTAGGCTTGGCGACAAGGTGAGCGAAGCCGAGATCGAGGTATCTTCACTCGACGAGCTTTTGTTCCTTGCTGAGCTTCCTCCGGCGAGGATCATGCTTGACAATTTCGCTCCGGAAGAAGTGCGCAAGGCTATTGAAATCGTCAAGGGTTGGGGCGGTAAGAGGCCGGATGTCGAGGTCTCAGGCGGTGTCAGACTGGAGAACGTGGAGAGATTTGCGATCGAAGGTGTCGACTATATTTCGATAGGGAGTATCACCGCCGCGGCTCCTTCGGTAGATTTGAGTCTGTTGCTCAGAGAGGTGGATCGATGAATACGATCCTGGAGCTTCATCCGGTGAGATTGTTTCGTATGATTGAGGCGGGAATAGCAGCGAGGAAGATCGTGCTCTTCGACATTGTGGATTCTACGAATCTCATCGGCTCCGGGATTGTGAGGAGAGATTGTGGCAGCGGCACACTTCTCATTGCCGATTCACAGCAGGAAGGAAGGGGAAGAAAGAATCGCACGTGGTTCTCTGCATCGGGAAAGAGCCTCGCCTTTTCTTTGATAGTCGAGGCTGTGGACAATCAGCCGGAGCTCAATATTCTCATGGCTTATTCGATCGTCAAGGCCATGGATCGGTTCGTGGAAGGTTCGATGATCAAATGGCCGAACGATGTCTATCTCGGCGGGCGAAAGGCAGCGGGTATTCTTTCCGAAGTATCGGGCAACCGTGTTGTCATCGGGGTGGGCATGAATATAAATGAA
>NATK01000051.1 GCA_002085285.1 Candidatus Latescibacteria bacterium 4484_7 | reverse complement strand
TGCGGCTCCACGCTCGAGGCTTTGAAGGGAGCCGACGGTGAGCGCATATGGAGATTCGATGCGTCTTCCACGTTGTCGGCTGGGTGCAGGGTGTCTGCGCCCACGATATATGAAGGTCTCGTAGTAGCGGGTGTGCACGAGGCCGTGTCCGGAGGACGAGATCGCCTTGTTGCGTTGGACGCCTTCACAGGTCAACCGCTGTGGATAAGAACGTTCGAAGAGAATGAATACATCCCTCCGTTTCCTCCTGTTTGTCTTGATGGAAATGTGGCGGTAGTCGATTACGAGGGGAAGATTGAGAGCTTTTCCGCAGCTACGGGCGAACTCCTCTGGGCGACTGTGGCGGGAGAGGCTCCGGCCTTTCCGCTCGTTGCCATAGATACGATAGTCGTCTCCGTCGGTTTGTCGGGGAAGGTGAGGGGGGTTTCACTCAGAGACGGGTCGATAGCCTGGAGCGCGAGATGTGGTGACCACCCGCTTGGTCCTCCGTGTACCGTGCCGATGCAACAAGGAGTCGATACGGTCGAGACGATGGCAATGGTGTCGTCAACGGATGAAGGGGCTGCACTTTTTCTGCTCGGCCTCGATGGGCGGATGCTGGAAAGAATCGACCTGTGTGGCATTGAGCCATCCGGGGTCGTCGCAACGAAGGAACATATTTACGCGGCAGGTAAGGGCGGGTCGCTGTACGCGATAGATACATCCACTTTGGTGAATGGTGGCGATGCGGTGATCGAGAGATTCGATGCATCCCTTTATCAAAGCAAGGGCGACGACGGAGAGGTTGCCGAAGACACAGCGCCGGGAACGCCCTTCATATCGGGCAGAATGGCATATGTCGTTTTTCAGGGGAACACAAGGGACGCATTGGTCTCGTTCGCCCTGGAGAAAGATGATGCCGCAGAGCAAGAGGCACCCATACCTCTTGCTCTGACCAACTTTCCCAACCCCTTCAATCCGAGCACGAGAATAGCGTTCTCTATAGCGAGAGCGAGCGACGTCGAGGTGGGAATTTACGATTCCGGCGGCCGCTGCGTGTGTAGATTCTATCTCAAAGGATGTATGCCCGGTCGGCATGAGGTAGAATGGGATGGGAAGAACGACCACGGCAGAATCGTTTCTTCAGGCGTATATTTCTGCAAGGTCAAGGCGGGGACACTTGAGACGACAAGAAAGCTCGTGCTTGTAAAATAGTCTGTTGGCCTCTTCGTGATCATCGGGCGCCACAAGGGGCCGATTTGCAGATCAATCCACGTTAATTATTTATACCTGCACGGTGGCTGTGATATATTTCGGCGAGAATTGCAGTGTGTCTTTTGAAAAAAATCTATGGAGGAGTCAAAGATGTCTATCGAGAAGATGAATCTTTCACACCTGGCCCTAGTCGTGACAAGTTCAGCGGAGCAACCCCGTCAAGATGACGCAAGAGGTAAGGTGAGGATTTGTAACATCGGTTTTGGCGTGGCCTCCATTTTGATTGCGACATTGATCGTTGTGGGAGTTTCGGGATGCAGCGAAAAGGTGCCCGAAGGGTTCGTCGGTTCCGGTACGCTCGAGGCGAAAGAAGTCACCTTGAGTGCGGAGACGTCTGGAACGGTCCTCAAGCTCACGAGAGACGAAGGCGAAACGGTGTCGAAGGGCGATACCCTATGCCTCTTGGACGTAGAGAAGCTGAGATTGAAGAAGAATGAAGTCGAAGCAGGAATGAACGAGTTGACTGCGAATAAGGCGGCGTTCGAGGAGGAGGCGGTGCAGGCCGAAGTCAATCTCAACAACGTGCAGAAGAGGTACGATCGCATTGGAGGCTTGTTCAAAAAGGGATCGGCTACGCAGCAGCAGTTTGATGATGCATTAACGGCCCTGACAATCGCAAAGAGCAGGCTGAAACTCGCCAAGGCAAAGCTCGAGGCTCTCGATGCTCAGAAGCACAAGATCGCATCAAGCATCGAGCTGCTTGATGCCCGGATTGCAGACGGCGCGATCACCTCGCCGATCGATGCGGTTGTCGAAGAGAGGTATACGGAGGTCGGAGAGTTTGCTCGGGTGGGAATGCCGATATACAAGCTCGTCGACACTTCACGCTTCTGGCTGAGGGTGTACATAAGCGGCAGGGAGCTCGGAAGCGTAGCGATAGGTGACACTGTCACGGTGAAGGTGGATTCGGTCAGCCGATCGTTGATCGGAGTCATATCGAGCGTTTCGAGTGAAGCGGAATTCACTCCGAAAAACGTGCAGACGAGAGATTCGAGGGCCGAGCTCGTATATGCCGCGAAGGTAAGACTTCTAAAGGGTGGGAAGACTCTCAAGATAGGGATGCCGGCCGAGGTTTACATCCGCTGAGAAAGAGGCAAGGCGGATAGCCTCAATAGAAGACGGCGTCCGATCTCTTCACGGGATGCTCTAAGCGAATCAACGGATCGGATCAAGGGCGGTCGTTTAGAAATGAGTTCGATGATCGAAGTAAAGGGGCTCGAAAAGAGCTTTGCAAATAACAAGGCGCTGGCTTCGGTGTCTCTTGATGTTGAAGAGGGGGAGATGTTTGCTCTCCTTGGACCGGATGGTGCCGGCAAGACCACGCTGATGAGGATCGTTTGCACTCTTCTCGACGCGGATCGCGGCGATGCCTCACTCGGAGGTTTTTCCGTGAGCGGGGAGCCGGAGAAGATAAGGGAGATAGTGGGGTACATGCCGCAAAGGTTCTCGCTCTACGGCGATCTAACGGTGAGAGAAAACCTCGATTTCTTCGCGAGACTCCTTGGGGTTCCGAGGCGCAAGCGTGAAGAGAGGATGAAAGAGCTCCTCGAGTTCAGCAGGCTCGGTGGTTTCGTTTCACGCAGGGCGGAAGCCCTATCAGGGGGTATGAAGCAGAAGCTGGCGCTTTCGTGTGTACTCATTCATCAGCCGAAGGTGCTGGTACTGGATGAACCGACAACTGGTGTGGATCCGGTGTCGAGACGCGAATTCTGGAGGATGCTCGAAGAGTTGAAATCGAAAGGCACGACTATACTCGTTTCCACCCCCTATATGAACGAGGCCGAACGATGCGATAGGGCTGCGATGATGTATGCCGGGCGTATTCTTTTCAATGGAACGACAGACGAGGTGAGGAGTGCCTTCGAGGGAGAAATCCTCGAAGTAAAGAGTGGGGAGCTGAAACGCCTGGCGGCAAGGATCAAGGAAGTCGTGCCGACGAGATTCGTTCAGATTCTTGGTGACAGGATTCGAGTAGTTTTGCCGGCGAAATACGCTCACATCGAAAAGGACATCTCGGCACTTCTTCTGACCGAAGGCGTGGGGACAGACGGTATAGAAAAAGCAGCGCCTGGCATCGAGGATACGTTTATTGCTCTGATGGAAGGGCGGGACGAATGATTTCGGGTGACTACGCAGTAAGTGTCGAAAGATTGACCAAGAGGTTTGGACGTTTCACAGCGGTCGACAATGTCTCCTTCGACATAGTACGGGGCGAGATATTCGGGCTTCTCGGAGCCAATGGTGCAGGAAAAACGACCACGATAAGGATGCTCGCCGGACTTCTCAAGCCGAGCTCGGGCAGAGGTACGGTAGCAGGCTTCGACATCAACAGGGACTACGAGAAGATAAAAAGACGCATAGGCTACATGTCGCAGAAGTTTTCTCTCTACGAGGATTTGACCGTTTACGAGAATATTCGTTTCTTCGGCGGTGTTTATGGTCTCACGGGGAAGCAGATAAGAGAAAGGTTCGAGGAGATCGCATCGCACATTGGTCTTTCTGGATTGATGGAGAGAAGAACAGACGGCCTCCCCCCCGGGATAAGGCAGAGGCTCGCGCTTGCGAATGCGATCTTGCACCGGCCTCTGGTACTCTTCCTGGACGAGCCCACTTCAGGTGTTGATCCGATCATGCGCCGTCAGTTCTGGGATATCATCAACTCCATCGCAGCAGACGGCATGGCCGTCCTCGTCACGACTCATTACATGGATGAGGCCGAGTACTGCAATAATCTTATGGTCATGAGAGACGGGAAAAAGGTGGCGACCGGGTCGCCGGGTGAACTAAAGAAACAGTTCCATGTTTCCAGCATCGAAGAGGTGTTCGTGTCGACGGAGATGGGTAAGAGATGAACATCGAGAGATTCGGAGCGATACTTTCTAAGGAATTCATACACATATTCCGTGATCCGCGTTCTGTGTTCATCATATTCATTCTGCCGATTCTGATGATGTTTCTTTTCGGATATGCGATTGACCTGAACATGAAAGAGGTGAGGATCGCGGTGAGCGATCAATGCAGCACGAGTCTTTCGAGAGAGCTCGTGAGCAGGCTGCAGAGCTCCGGGTATTTCAAGGTTACGCGTTACTTCGAGGATCCAGCGCGCTCGGATGATATGCTGCTCGGCCGCAAGGCGCAGGCGGTTGTCATCATACCGAGGGACTTCGAAGAACGGTTTACCGTCGAGGGTGATGCGAGTGTAGGCGTCGTCATCGATGGAAGCAACGCCAATACAGCCAGCCTTATACAGGGATACATAAAAGGATTTTTCGGCGGACTGTCGATGAGAGGACAAAAGGTACCTCTCGAGATAAGGCCCGTGATGCTCTACAACAGGGACATGAAATCGTCCAACTTCATCGTGCCGGGGCTCGTTGCTCTGATAATGATGATGCTCGGAGCGCTTCTAACATCGGTGACGATAGCGAGGGAGAAGGAAACGGGAACGATGGAGCAGATTCTCGTGAGTCCAATAAGGCCCATAGAGATCGTTGCAGGCAAGGTGGTGCCCTATCTGGTGCTCGCCGTTGCAATAGCCGGGCTCATAATCGCGATCGGCCACTTCTGGTTCGGGGTGCCCGTCGAAGGCTCTTTGGCCGAATTGGCTCTTCTCAGCATACTATTTCTTCTCACGGCGCTTTCGGTGGGGCTTCTTATTTCCTCTGTGGTGGATTCGCAGCAGGTAGCTATGATGCTTTCGCTTTTTGCGACACTGCTGCCTTCGACGATGCTATCAGGGTTCATATTCCCCCTGGCGTCTATGCCTCTGCCGCTGAGGCTTATCGCCAGGGTCGTTCCGGCAACACACTATCTCGTTATCATAAGAGGAATAATGCTCAAGGGAAATACGATGGGGCAACTGTGGCGGGAGATAGCAGCGCTCTCTGTAATCGCTTTGGTATTTTTGCTCGCAGCTACGAAGAGGTTCAGTCTGAAACTTTCGAGCGGAAAGTGATGAAGGCAATGAGGAGGGTGAAAGGGTGATTGCAGCATGGATGAGAAGAAGGCAGGCATACTTGCAGCAGGCCCGAAAACGATAAACGCATGCAGGCCGCCACAGGCAAAGCAACAAACGGGAATCGGGGCGGCAGTAACAAGAAGAATGGGCGGCGGCTCGGGACAGTTTGAGGCGATTCGGTTATGATTGGTCGTTGTTGATAAGATTGGAAAAGGCACTGCGATGAATGCACTGTTGAATTTTATTCGTAAAGAATTCATTCAGGTATTCAGAGACAGGAATATGGTAAGGATCATATTCGTCGTGCCTCTTGTACAGCTCTTCATACTCGGCTATGCCGTTACGACCGACGTGAGGAACGTTGACCTTCTCTTCGTCGACAGGGACGATTCGCAGATGAGCAGAGAACTGCTCGGTTCGTTCATGAACAATGAATATTTCAATGTGAAAGCACTCTACCAATACGCAGAGCCTGTAGAGAGATTGATAAGACGTGGTGAGGCGAAGGCCGCGGTTGTCGTAGGCAGGAATTTCGAGCGCGGTCTCGAGAAGGGAGAAGGCGTCGGCATTCAAGTGCTTCTCGACGGGGAGAATTCGAACACGAGCTCTGTCGCATTGAGCTACTGTGTGGGATACATCAACTCCTTTGCTCATCGCATCGCAAGGGGGAGGACCGCCCACGTCGTCAATCCCGTGATGAACATACGGTACAACCCGGAGCTCGAGAGCGTATACTTCATGATACCTGGAATAATCGGGGTGCTGCTCACCGTGCTGACGATGCTCCTCACCGGCCTTGCGATCGTCAAGGAGAAGGAGAAGGGGACATTCGAGCAGCTCATGGTCACTCCCCTCAAGCCTTGGCAGATCATAGCGGGCAAGACGATACCATTCGCTGTGCTCGCACTCGTCGCGATGGGGATAGCCATGATCGTAGGAGTGCTATGGTTCAAGGTCCCGATCAGAGGCAGCATTGTTCTTTTCGTGCTCGGGGCCTTCTGCTTCATCATAGCAAACCTTGGCCTCGGCATATTCATCTCCACGATCGCGGGCACTCAACAGCAAGCCCTCTTTACCTCGTGGGCCTTCATGGTGGTCTTTATCCTGCTCAGCGGTCTCTTCTTCCCTATCGAGAACATGCCTCACTGGGTTCAGTACATCACTGTGGTGAACCCTCTCAAATATTTTATAAGAAGTGCAAGGGACCTGCTGCTAAAGGGGGTGGGTCTGCAGACGATCCTGCCCGATCTCGAAGCGCTCGTCATAATCGGGATCTCGATATTCGCTACGTCCGTGATGAGATTCCACAAGAGGCTTACTTAGGGGTGGTGTTCGTTCCGGCGGAGGCTTGCGGGACAATAAAGGGAACGGAAGATGCATCCTAACCTCTATTAACAGGAGGTCACCTTGTCTATTCCTGTTCCCGGCTTGCGGGACAATAAAGTATAGCGAGACGCGCCCTTTTCATATATTATGATTCGGAACAAAGTCTGCGTAGTTTCGTAGAACATGTTGTATCGAGACAGGCCCTATTTGTCAGGTGGGCGCAATCATAAACAAGGAGGGAGAAGTGAAGAAGAGGTTCATGGCGGTTTGCGCTGCAGCTATTCTAACCGTAGTATTCGGATGCTCGACAACGAGCAAGGCTCCGAAGCAATACACTATCGAGCAGTTTCTCAATACGGTCTCTATAGGGGGGAGCTCTTTTTCGAGTGACGAGGGCAAGATACTCTTCTCGAGCGACGAGAGCGGGATCTTCAACGCCTATTCGGTGCCTGTGAACGGTGGTGAAGCGAAGCAGCTCACGAAATCGACGAAGAACTCGATATTCGCTATCTCATACTTTCCCAACGACGATAGGTTTCTATACAGGAGCGATCAAGGCGGCAACGAGATATATCATATCTATGTGATGAACATGGACGGTGAATCCAAAGACCTGACCCCTTACGAGGGGGCGAGGGCCGTTTTCCTCGGGTGGAGCCACGATGAAAAAAGTTTCTTCTTCGGCTGCAACAAAAGGAATCCCCGCTTCATGGATTTTTACGAGATGGATATCGCAACGATGACACCGAAGATGATCTACCAGAACGACAGCGGCTTGAGCTTTGGCTGCATCTCCAATGACAAGCGCTACATCGCATTTTCCAAGACGATCACCGAGCACAATTCCGACATGTACCTTTACGAGATCAAATCAGGTGCAATGAAAAAGCTGACTCCTCACGAGGGCGACGTGAACTACGCGCCGGTTGAATTCTCGATTGACAGCGGCAAGCTCTACTACCTAACGGACGACGGAAGCGAATTTATGTATCTGCGAAGCTACGACATCGATTCGGGTAAGTCGAAGGTCGTGGAGAAGGTCGATTGGGACATAAGCTACGCATATATTTCGCACAACGGCAAGTACATGGTTATTGCGATAAACAACGACGCCAGGACGGAGATAAGGATCTACGACATGGCGACGGGCAAGAGAGTCGATCTGCCGGCGATGCCGGAAGGCATAATAAGCTCGGTCAACATCTCGCGGAGCGAAAACCTCATGGCCTTCTACGTCAACGGCTCTCGCTCGCCGAACAATCTCTACGTCTATGACTTCAGAACGAAGAAGTACAGGAGGCTCACCGATTCGATGAACCCCGAAATAGACACTCGAGACCTCGTTGCCGCACAGGTGGTGAGGTACAAGTCATATGACGGTCTCGAGATACCAGCCATTCTGTACAAGCCGCTCGGTGTGAAGAAGGGTGATAGGGCTCCGGCGCTCGTGTGGGTCCACGGAGGCCCCGGCGGGCAGTCGAGGGTCGGATACAGCTCGCTGATTCAGTACCTCGTGAACCACGGATACGTGGTGCTGGCTGTGAACAACAGGGGCAGCTCGGGATACGGCAAGAAATTTTTCTCTCTCGACGATATGAAGCACGGCGAGGACGATCTCGGCGACTGCGTAGCAGCAAAGGATTACCTCAGGTCGCTCGGCTATGTGGATCCCGAAAAGATAGGCATCCTCGGGGGAAGTTACGGAGGGTACATGGCCCTTGCAGCACTTACACTGAGGCCCGAAGAATTCGCAGTGGGCGTGGATCTCTTCGGCATCTCAAACTGGGTGAGAACGCTGAAGAGTATACCGCCCTGGTGGGAGTCTTTCAGAGAGGCTCTCTATAAGGAGATGGGAGATCCCGACAAGGATGAGGCCTATCTCAAGAAGATCTCACCACTCTTCAACGCGGCGAAGATCGTGAGGCCTCTTATGGTTCTTCAGGGTGCGAACGACCCGCGGGTGCTGAAGGTCGAATCCGACGAGATCGTCAAGGCGGCGAGAAAAAACGGCGTGCCTGTGAAGTATATGGTCTTCGA
>NATK01000050.1 GCA_002085285.1 Candidatus Latescibacteria bacterium 4484_7 | reverse complement strand
GGAGGACATGAAGGAAGGTACAGCGGCCTTCCTCGAAAAGCGTGAGGCAAGATTCACCGGCAAATAGTGTGCGATATTTCCGAACCGATTTATGGCAGAGGTTTTGCTTGAAACAGGTTGAAAAAAGGCACATTAAGTATTAACTTTTACCAGGGCAAATCGGGGGGTGCAGAGGCAGAAATATTTGACAATTATAATTCGCCATAGATAAATGAGTTAGAGTCGTTTAGAGGAGCGAGAGTGGCGGAATTGGCAGACGCGCTGGATTTAGGATCCAGTGAGGCGACTCGTGGGGGTTCAAGTCCCCCCTCTCGCACCAGGATAAAATTTACCAGAGAGGTGGCAGTTTCTATCCACCTTAAGGAGAGAGATGGAAGAATCGAACGAAGAGAAAGAGGTAACGGTAGCAGTTTCCGAGAGCGAAGGGTGCAGGAAGACGCTGGAGATCGAGGTCTCGGCTGAGAGGGTCGAGAGGGAGAAGAAGAGCATCGCCGAGCACATAGCGAAGACGGAGACATTGCCCGGGTTCAGGAAGGGAAAGGCTCCCTTGAACATAGTCCGCACGAGATACGCCGAGAAGATTCGCTCCGAAGCCATTAAAAATCTAATACCGGCCGCCTATCAGGAGGCCCTTGAGACGAGCGGCATCATGCCGATCAGCGACCCGGTCTTTAGAGAGATCATAACCGAAGGCGATTCGCCTTTGAAGATGAAGGTCGAGGTGGAGGTGAGGCCCGAATTCACGCTCGAGGGTTATAAAAATGTCGAAGTGGAAGACGAAGAACTCACTGTCGAAGACGAAGAAATAGACAGCGTAATCGAACGCCTGAGAGAGCAGCAGTCGACTCTCAAGAAGGTCGAGCGCCCGGTGGCGGAAGGCGACCTCGTCGTTGTGGACTATGCGCCTGTCGGTGAGGACGGCAAACTCGAAGAGGACAAATTCGTAAGGAACTACCCCATACAGCTCGGCGCCAACCAGGTGTTTCCACAGTTCGAGGAGGCTATGATCGGCAATTCGCTCAACGAGACGGGGCGGGTTGAGATCGCTTATCCGGACGATTTCAAGCCCGAGCATCTCGCAGGCAAGAAGGTTTCGTATGAGTTTACGATCAAGGAGATCAAGGAGCGCAAACTCCCCGAGCTCGACGATTCGTTCGCTGCGAAGGTCAATCCCAACTACAAGAGCGTCGAGGAGCTGCGCGAGGACATAAAAGGGCAGATTCTCAGCGACAAGCACAAGGAAGCGCAGAAGCGCAAGCAGGCCAAGGCGATCGACATCATCATCGAGAAGAATCCGTTCGACGTACCGCGCTCCATGATTGAGAGGTTCAAGATGAAGCTCTACGAGGAGGACGAGAAGAACAGGGGCGGCGAAAAGCTCAGTGAAGAAGAAGAGGAGAATAGGCGCAAGCAGCTCGACGAGATCTTCGAGGGTGTCGCAGTGAACGAGATCAAGAAATATTTCATCATCGAGAAGATTGCCGAGCAGGAGGGTGTTGAGGTCACGGACGAAGACGCAGAAGAGGAGATAAAGAGAATCTACGAATCGGGCGCAGGCAGCGAAGAAGAGGTTAGAAACTACTTCAAAAAAGGGTCGGATAATTTTATGCGGCTTAAAGATAGCATTCTCGAGAGAAGGGTGTTCGATATTATAATGGGCAATTGATTTTGCTTTGAAGAAGGAGATGATATGGAAGAGACGAAGAAAGATGCCTACATTCCGATTCCTTATGTTATAGAGACGAGAGGCAGAGAGGAAAGGGCATACGACATCTACTCGCGCCTCTTGAAAGACAGGATCGTTTTCATAGGGACTGCGATCGAGGATACACTGGCAAACAGCGTGATAGCTCAGCTCCTCTTCCTCGAGGCGGAAGACCCGGAGAGAGACATCTTCATGTACATAAACAGCCCGGGCGGAGTTGTCTCGGCGGGCTTGGCGATTTACGATACGATGCAGTATATCGCCTGCGACGTGGCGACGATCTGCATGGGACAGGCGGCGAGCATGGCGGCGGTGCTTCTCGCGGCTGGAGCCGAGGGCAAGCGCTCGGCGCTTCCGCACGCGAGGGTTATGATTCATCAGCCGTCGGGCGGTTCGCAGGGACAGGCTACGACACTCGAGATATATACCAAAGAGATCGTTACGTTGAAGAACAAGCTCAATGAGATACTGGCGAAACACACCAAGCAGAGCATCAAAAGAATAGCCAAGGATACGGACAGAGACTTCTTCATGTCGGCCGATGATGCAAAGGAATACGGGCTCATCGACAACGTTCTCGTATCGAAGGCAGAGCTGAAGAAATAAATATGAACAATGCCCAAGAATAGGTGTATAATATCTAAATAGGAAGGTGGGGAAATATGGCAATGAAGAAAAAGCCCAATACTCCAAAGGTCGTGCGATGCTCTTTTTGCGGCAGGGGCCAGGACGAGGTGGCAAAGCTGATCTCCGGGCCGAACGTGTACATCTGCAACGAGTGCGTAAAGCTGTGCAACGAGATCCTCGAAGAGGAAATGACGGGTACGATGCTCTACGAGATGGAGCACTTCCCCAAACCGAAGGAGATCAAGGAGTACCTAGACCATTATGTCATCGGTCAGGAGTATGCAAAGATCACTCTGTCCGTGGCAGTGTATAACCACTACAAGCGGATCAAGCACGAGCGCCGGGCTGACGATGTGGAGCTCGAGAAGAGCAACATCCTGCTCATAGGGCCGACGGGAGTCGGAAAGACCCTGCTCGCACAGACTCTGGCGAGATTTCTCAAGGTCCCCTTCGCCATAGCCGATGCAACGAGTCTCACCGAAGCAGGCTACGTAGGTGAGGACGTGGAGAATATCCTCGTGAGACTACTGCAGAACGCAGACTACAATCTCACCGCGACGGAGCGGGGCATCATTTATATAGACGAGATAGACAAGATAGCGAGAAAGAGCGAGAATCCCTCGATCACGAGGGACGTATCGGGCGAGGGCGTTCAGCAGGCTCTGCTCAAGATTCTCGAGGGCACGATCGCCAATGTGCCTCCTCAGGGCGGCCGAAAGCATCCGCAGCAGAAGTTCATCGAGGTCAATACGAAGAACATTCTCTTTATTAGCGGCGGGGCGTTCCAGGGGCTCGAGGATATAGTAGAGAGGCGCATCGGCAAGAAGATCATCGGATTCGGTTCCGAGAAGGGTAAGAAGTTGAAGAAGGGCAGCGAAATTCTCAAAGAGGTGCAGCCGGACGACCTCGTGAAGTATGGCCTCATCCCTGAACTGGTTGGCAGGCTGCCCGTCATAGCACCTCTGCACGACCTAAGTGAAGAGGCTCTCATAGATATAATGATAAAGCCGAAGAACGCGCTGATAAAGCAGTACAAGAAGCTCTTCGACATGGAGGACATCGATCTCGAATTTACGCCGGGGGCCTTGAAGGCAATTGCAAAGATGGCAATGGAGCGCAAGACCGGCGCCAGGGGTCTCAGGGCGATACTGGAAGAAACGATGCTTCACGTCATGTACGACGCTCCTTCGAGGCCGAACGTCAGCAAGATTCTTATAACCGAAGAAACCGTTCTCAATCGAGACGAACCGCAGGTTATTCTGGAAAAGCAGAGGGGCCTCAAGGCTCAATAGACCGGAATACCTCTTCCCCGATGGTAGGTGATCCATGAAATTCTCCAGGAAGAATGAGGAAGAAAAGTATGGTGTTTTGCCCCTCATCCCATTGAGGGACGTTGTTGTATTTCCGTCGATGGCGACGGCGATAATCGTCGGAAGACAGCCTTCGGTCAATGCTGTAGAGCGCGCCATAGAGACGGACAAGATCATGTTCGTCGTCACCCAGAAGGATGCAGCGGTCGACGAACCTGAGCCGGAAGATCTCTATATGGTCGGGACGATCGTAAAGATAGGCTTCTTTTTCAGGATGCCCGACGGGACGATCAAGCTGATGCTCGAGGGGATAAGCAGAGCGAGGGTGATCGAATTCCTCGAGATGGACAACTACAGGGTTGCTAAGGTCGAGGAGTATCTCGAAGTCGATGAGGGGTCGAAGGAGATCGAGGCGCTCTCGAGGAAGGTCGAGACCCTCTTCGAGGACTACGTGAAGATGAACCCGCGGATACCGCAGGACGTCCTTCTTGCGCTTCAGTCAGTCGAGGCTCGTTCGGCACTCGCCGATACGATAGCCGGGCAGCTCCTAATTCGAAATGAGCTCAAGCAGCAAATACTGGAGAGCTTCGACCTCGAGGAGAGACTGCTCTTTCTGATAAGGGTGCTCAACGACGAGATCGAGCTTCTCAAGGTCGAAAGAGACCTCGATGAGCGCGTATCGAGTCAGGTTTCGCAGACGCAGAAGGAGATATATCTTCATGAAAAGATGAAAGCGATCAAGCAGGAGCTCGGGCAGACGGACGAGTTCAATGAGTACAAAGAGCTCAAGCGAAAGATCCGCAGAGCAAAGATGAGCAGGGAGGCGGAGAAGGTGGCCTACAGGGAGCTCGACCGCCTGCGGATGATGTCTCCGATGGCGCCAGAGGCAAGTGTGGTGCGAAGCTACATCGAAACGCTCGTATCACTGCCCTGGAAGAAGCGCACTAACGACAACCTCGACCTCGAGCAGGTCAAATCGAAGCTCGATGCCGACCACTACGGTCTTGCGAAGGTGAAGAACAGGATCCTCGAGTTTCTCGCTGTGGTAAAGCTCGTGGGCAACCTGAAGGGTCCGATTCTCTGCTTCGTGGGACCTCCCGGAGTGGGCAAGACCTCGCTCGGTCGTTCGATAGCCGAGGCCTTGGGCAGGAGGTTCGTCCGCGTGTCGCTCGGAGGTGTGAGGGACGAGGCGGAGATAAGAGGACACAGGCGGACTTATATTGGCTCGATGCCGGGAAGGATCATCCAGTCTTTGAGGAAGGCAGGGACGAAGAACCCCGTGTTTCTCTTGGATGAGATAGACAAACTCGGGGCGGACTTCAGGGGCGACCCGTCGGCTGCGCTCCTCGAGGTGCTCGATCCCGATCAGAACAAGACGTTCAGCGACCACTACCTCGAGGTCGATTTTGACCTCAGCGAAGTGATGTTCATTACGACGGCCAATGTTGTCTATACGATACCGCCTGCACTGCAGGACAGGATGGAGATAATAAGGCTGCCCGGCTACATGCTCCAGGAGAAGATAGAGATTGCGAGGAGGTTTCTTCTGCCGAAGCAGCTCAAGCAGCACGGCCTGACCCACGAGCAGCTCAAGATATCGAAGGAAACGCTCAAAGACCTCATAGAGAAGTACACCCGCGAGGCCGGCGTGCGCAGCCTCGAGCGCGAGCTCGCATCAATATGCAGGAAGGTCGCAAAGAAGCTCGCAGTGGGGAAAGGCCCCAACTCTGTGCGTATCACGAGAAAGAACCTCGAAAGCTACCTCGGGGTTCCGGTATTCTCGGAGAGCGAGATCGACGAAAAGCTTTCTGTCGGTGTGGCGACGGGCCTTGCATGGACCGAAGCAGGCGGGGAGATCCTGAATATCGAGGTGACTCTAATGCCGGGCAAGGGCGAGCTCATTCTCACGGGTCAGCTCGGTGAGGTGATGCAGGAATCGGCGAAGATAGCCCTGAGCTATGCGAGGAACAAGGCACAGATGCTTCCGCTGCCGAACGACTTTTTCTCATCGATGGATGTCCACGTGCACGTGCCGGAAGGGGCGATCCCCAAGGACGGCCCGAGCGCAGGTGTAGCTATAGCCACGGCGCTTGTCTCGGCCTTCTTCGACATCCCGGTAAGAAGAGATGTCGCGATGACGGGCGAGGTGACCCTGAGGGGCAAGGTGCTGCCGGTTGGAGGAGTAAATGAGAAATCGGTTGCGGCGATGCGGGCCGGAGTGAAAAAGATCCTTCTTCCAAAGGGAAACAAGAAGAATATCAAGGAGCTTCCGCAGGAGGTCAGAAAGAATCTCAAGATCTCGACTGTGGAATCGATGGACGATGTGCTTTCGCAATCCCTCTCGAGGAAGCTCGACTGGGGAATAAAGCATCGTAAGAGTCTCGGGGGATTCTTCGAGAAGAGACCTCAAAAATCGACGAATTAGTCAGGCGGTCATTTAAGACCTTTCGGAACGAGTTGCGGCAGAGAGTATCTTGAAGGTAAAAACGGTAGAGCTAAAGGGAACGGTGCTTAACCTGAAGGAGCTGCCCCGCAGCCGGGTGGCGGAGTTTGCAGTGATGGGGCGGAGCAACGTGGGCAAGTCGTCGCTTCTCAATTCACTCCTCAATCGAAAGAACATAGCGAGGATAAGCAAGGCGCCGGGGAAGACGAGGACGATCAATTTTTTTTCGGTGAATGATCGCTTCTTTCTTGTCGATCTGCCCGGCTACGGTTTTGCAAAGGTGCCCCGAAGCGAGAGGGAGAAGTGGCGGAAGGTGATCATGCTGTACATTGCTTCGAGAGAGCAGCTTGCAGGTATCGTGCATCTCATCGATTCGAGGCATCCCCCTTCGGAGGACGATGTGGAGATCTTGGTTGAGCTTTCCGGAGTGGGGAAGGATTTCATAGTCGTTCTGACCAAGGCTGACAAGGTCAAAAGCTCGAGGAGGCGCGAGGCGATAGAGCGTTTCGAGGAAAGCTTCGAGAATCTGTGCCTCGTCGATCCTATGACGGGGCAAGCACTATTGAGAAGAGAGCTCTCGAGCGAGAGAATCCATGTTCCGGCCCTGTTCTTTTCGGCAAAGAGCGGAGAGGGCAAGGACGCCCTCTGGCGCTGGATAGAGGGAAGGATCGATTAGGCTCGGTCCGCATGCCGGAACGATTGAGCTGTGCCGCGCATGGGTTTTTTATCGCGGCGGTTTTTAAGTTTGAGTTGGAGGCGCTTTGAAAAGGGAGATTCTCCTTACCCCCGGGCCTGTAAATATCCCCAACGAATTGTGGCGGTATGCCGCCTCAATGCATCACCGCACAGACGAGTTCAGGGCGATCGTTCAAGATGCGATCGGTTCGCTGCAGCGTCTTCTCGCAACGAACGCCCACGTGTATCTCCTCACCTCTTCAGGGACGGGGGCGATGGAAGCGGCTGCGGCCAACTTCGTTTCGGATGACGAGCTGGTCCTCGTCGTGAGTTCCGGCAAGTTCGGCGATCGATGGGGCGAGATTCTCTCCGCTCAGGGGAAGCATTTCGAGCTAATGAGGCTCCCTGCAGACGAGAGAATCGATGTGGATTCCGTTGCTGCGGAGATAGACTCGGGCAAATACGGCTCCGCTATGCTGACACATGTCGAGAGCTCGACCGGGACGCTTTTTCCTCTGCAAGAGCTCAAATCGAAGGTCTCAAACGATGAAGTGCTCTTCATAGTCGATTCTATAGCTTCGATAGGTGTAGAGGAGCTCGAGATGGACTCGCTCGGGCTCGATGTCGTCGTTGGGTGCAGCCAGAAGGCCCTTGCTTCTCCCGCCGGTGTAAGCTTTATCGCTGCGAGTGGAAGGGCCCTTAAAAAGGCCTCCGGGGGCAAGAAGCGGGCTTACTACTTTGATCTGACTCGCTATACGGACGAGTTCAAGGTAGGGGATACGCCGTTTACTCCGGCTGTACAGACGTTTTGCTTGATGCATCATAACTTGAAGGCGCTGGAAAGAATCGGCTGGGACAATACGCGTGAGAGGCACAGGGCGATCGCTTCGGAGTTCGTAAGGATAGCCGAAGGGATGGGGTTTGAAGAGCTCTCCAGGAATCCATCATCCGCCGTGCAGGCTCTTCGTCTTCCACGCAGGCTGGAAGGGAAGGGATTCGCTGCCGCCGTAAGGGAAGGGACGGGCTACGTGGTGGCCGACGGCCAGGGAGCCCTGAAAGGCAAGATCATGAGAACCGGTTACCTCGGCCTCGTCGGGGGCGAAGCGGTGCTGGACTTTGTGGAGAAGTTAGCCCGGTTGATGGCCACCCTGGGATATGACACCGAACCTGCAATAGGCAATGAAGCAAGAGAAAGGTTTTCGTTTTATAAACCTCTTTTAAGCCGTCTTGCATGATTCGTATGGATATGAAGGTATGCGCAGAGAGGACGCGGTGAGTGTGAAACTTTTTCGCGATCCGGGGAATCGATTTCTGAATATAGGTGGAAGGGGCAAGCGTTCGTTGAAATCGAACGGCGATAGCTACCGTGTGGACTTGTTGAGCCGCCGGGCGTCGGAAGCGTTTTTTGAGGCCGAGGTCTTTTCGGGTAGGTAAAGAGGTGCAGTGAAGCGTTACGCCTGGAGCGGTTTGAACGAACGAAACGCACCTGTTCCGAGCGGCATGTGTTTTTATCGATTCGAGGATGGGAAGGTGACTTTGACCCGAAAGATGACATTGATTATTTAGTAGACTTATGATAAAGAGATACAGGTGACCGATCAGCGAGAGCGGCGCTTGTCATTTGGATAGATTTAAGAAAGGAGAAAGAAAAATGCACGGTGTTACTGGTGGCTATACGGTTGGATGGTTGACTCTGTCGCTCATCAATGCAGGTTTAGCGCAGGGCAAGGGAAGGCGCGGCTTGGTTTGGTGGTTACTGTCACTAATTCTTGGCCCTATCGCTACTTTCTTGCTCGTATTGTTGGAGAAGAAGTAGAGCGTTGCAGTTGTTGGAGAAGAAGTAGAGCGTTGCAGT
>NATK01000049.1 GCA_002085285.1 Candidatus Latescibacteria bacterium 4484_7 | reverse complement strand
GAGGCTCTGGCTGAAGCTGTGGCAGAGATATTGTCAGACGGGCATTTGAGATCCGAGATGGGCGCCAGAGGAAGGGAGAGGGCCAGGAGGTATTTCGATGAAAGAGATGTGATCGAAAGGCAGACGAGAGAAATCGGGAAACTCATCGCTTCAAAGAACGTTTGAAAAGAAATCGAGCTCGCTGACGGTTCATAATTGGCTTGTCCGAAGCTTCACTTTGAATTATCATCTTTGAGTTGAATCAAATTATGCAATCACTAGTATGGAGAGAATCTTAGATGTTTTCGTTTTTCCTCTTTGCCGAGGCATTGATCATTTCGTTCGTTCTAACCAGGTTGATTCTTCGAGTATCAATTGCGAAGAATCTGCTCGACATACCCAATGAGAGAAGTTCCCACTCGATACCCAAGCCTCGCCTCGGCGGGATAGCAATAGCCGCAGCATTCTATATCACTGTTTCGACCGCTTTTATCGTCGGTCATGTTGTGATAGTCGGCAGCTCTGCTATGCTCGGATTACTCGGTGGAGCAGGAGTGCTTCTTTTGATGGGAGTGGTCGATGACGTCCGTGGAATAGGCGCGATACCGAAGCTCTTATTCCAGATTGCCGCCGCTTCGGTGGCTGTAACGGCCGGAGCTGTCCTCAAGGAGATCACGATACCATTGATAGGCACCCTGAATCTTGGAGCCTTCGGCATTCCGTTCACCATCCTGTGGATCGTCGCCATAATCAATTTCTACAACTTCATCGACGGGATAGACGGCCTGGCGGCGGGTGTGGCGGTAATAGGTGCTTTGTTCCTTGCATTTCTTGCAGGCAAAGCGGAGATGACCGGTTTGTTTGTCGCTTACATCATTCTTGCCGGATCGGCGCTCGGTTTTTTGAAGTTCAATTTTCCTCCGGCAAGGATCTTTATGGGTGATACGGGGAGCGCATTCATAGGTTTTTTGTTCGCAGTTTTATCGGTGCTTTCCGAAGGAAGGGGCGCAAGTGCCTTTCTCACGGTGATAGTGCTTGGTGCGGTCTTCGGGGATGCAGCTGTTACTCTCATACGCAGAATGATACGCGCGGAAAGCATACTCACGCCTCACAAGACGCACTACTATCAGCGTCTTACCACATTAGGGTTATCACACAAACAGGTCACTATCATAGAGTATTTGATCACTGCTCTGCTCGGTGTGGGTGCGGTGTTCGCGTACGAGAGAGAGATGATCTTTGTGGTATTCTTCGCAGCGGTATGGATCTTTTTCTTTTTCTGGGTCCTCGCAAAGGTACGGAGCCTCGAACGAGGGAAGCGACTCGCATTCGAAGGTCACCCCGTACTGATCGCTGCAGGAGACATCGCCTTCGTCGCCCTGAGTTATTTTCTCAGCTACTATCTGAGGCTCAACTTCAGATTTCCTCACGAGGAGACTCGATCGATGCTGATCAGCCTTCCCATTGTTCTCATCATAAGGAGTGCGGTTTTTCATATGTACGGGCTGTACAAAGGGGTATGGCGATATACTACCTTCGATGATCTGATGAGGATAGTGAAAGCCGTCACCCTGGGCTCCGCCGTTATGATCGTTACTTTCGTTCTTCTTTTCAGATTGAAATCGTTTCCGAGGTCTGTGTTCATAATCGACTGGTTCATACTCACCGTTTTTATGACCGGTTCGAGAGCAGCGACGAGGTGGTTTCACGAGCTTCCCAAGGGTGAGGACATAGTGGGAAAGAGGGTGTTGATCGTTGGCACGGGGAACATGGCCGAATTGATACTGCAGGATCTTTCTCAGTATGGAGGAATGATTCCCATAGGCTTTGTCGATGACAGAGTAGACATGTTTGGAAGAATGATACACGGCTTGAAGGTTCACGGTCCGATATCGCGACTCGAGGATATAGCAACGATGGAATCGGCAGATGCAATCGTCGTTCTGCAATCTCTTGTCGGGCGTATTACCGAAGAATCGAGGTCGCGCCTGCAGAGCAGGGGGGTCGAATTCAAAGAGATAGACGATCTGTCTCTTTCTGTAGGTACGAACGATACCTCGTTCGAGCCTATAGACCTTTTCAAGGACAGGAATGTTCTGATGATCGGTAACGGCCGTCTTACGCGGAATGCACATCTGTTATCAGGTATGAGCGCTCTTACGATCGTGAGCGACGACACTGCTGTTCTCGTGAATGCATTGGATAACCGCATCAAGGTGAAAAACCTTAAAAGATATATCGGCGATACGGCCGATCGCAGATTTATATACGATAAATTCGAAAGGAGTCGAGCCGAGGTCGTCGTGGTTGACTTCGATATCCGTTTTATTGCCATAGCCGACAATCCGTACGAAGCCTTCTTGCAGAAGGTCGTTCGACCCGTCGCCAATCTTCTCTATGCGTCTGCTGAGGGTGAAGTTCGCGAATTCTATCTCATTTGCTCCAGCGTCAAAGAGGCTCCGGAAGGGGAAATGCTCTGCCGCTTGATTTATTCAGCGGTAGCGGACGGGTTGCCCGGATCTTCCGAGGTAAAAGCGTTAATGATAGACAGCGATCACCCTCGTTCTTTGACCGCGCTCTTGATGAGATTGTCAAACCTGAGGGATTCTGGGATCTACAGAGTCGAGTTCGAATCGACGGTGGACGGGACTGGTGGGATGCAATTTGTTCCTGTGGAAGGCGTCTTACCAGCCGGGAACGATGTTGGTAGGATGCTCCGCATCGATCGAATAAGCTCGCTCGACGGTGCAAGTTTCGCTGTACTTGTCGAGCATGTAAAATCATCCAATATGGTGAAGCAGAATGGTTGATAGTAAAAAATCAACTCCTCCCGGAGACTTACCATTTTTACTGACTCTTTTTACCGTCCTATTTCTCTTTTCATCAACATTTTCAATAGCGGCATCTCAAACTGCGCTGACGATCCTCTTCGTCCTATGGCTCTTTTACCTCACGAGGGGCGATGTTCCCCGTATGGCGAGGACGAATATCGATCTCGCCGTGCTTCTTTTTCTAGCGAGCATTGCAATAGCAGTAATATTTTCTTCGGATCGATACGGAAGCATAATTCATATGAAGAATATTACACTCATCGGTGTGGTCTATCTAATCGCGTTCCTCTTGAGAGGCGCAAAGAAGCTCGAGCTATACATCGGTGTTCTGCTTGCTTCGGCGGGAGGCAGTGCACTTTACGGAATTGTCGGGTTCCTCCTGGGTAAGGGGAAGGGTACATTGGGGCGAACCCCCGGTTCTTTCTCCACGGCTATGACGTTCGGTGGAGTCATGATGATCCTCTGCTCTGTTGCTTTCGGATTGTCGCTCTCAATAGGCATAAGCAGGCGTATTCGTGTCATTGCTCTCATCTCGACAGTACTCACGGCGGTTGCACTGTTTTTCTCGTTTACGAGAAGTTCCTGGCTCGGGATGGTCACATCGGGTGTATTGATCGTTCTGCTTGCAAGAAAGAAACTGATCTTTCCATTTGCAGCGGTGCTGGTCCTTCTGCTGATCATCATGCCGCGACCATATAGAGAGAGGGCATACTCAATCTTCGATCCTCACTACAGGACGAATGTCCAGAGGATAGAGCTCTGGAAGGGAGGTTGGGCGATATTCAAAGATCATCCTGTCACGGGTGTGGGAACGACTGACCTCGCGAAGATCTACGAACGGTACAAGCCGCCCGAGGCGAAATTCGTCTTCGGGCATATGCACAACGATTTTCTCCAGATAGCGGTTACGATGGGTTTGATAGGACTTGCAGCTTTTCTCTTTCTCCTCTTTTCATTCTACAGAGTTATGGTGGGCAATCTGCTCGCCTTGCCGCCGCCACTGGAAAGGGCAGTTGTCGTAAGTTCGATCGGCGCACTGAGCGGCTTCATCGTAAACGGACTCTTCGAGTGGAACTTCGGCGACTCCGAAGTTGTTACCCTGCTCTATATACTGGTCGGCTTCAATGTTGCATTTTATCTGAAGAGAACCGAAGGGAATTCATCGTCAATTTGATGTTTTACATTTCTTCTTCAAACCTTTAATATGAGAAACATGAATGGGCTCAACGCAATATTGATTTCGATGCGTCCCAAGCAGTGGACGAAAAATCTCGTTCTCTTTGCAGGCGTCGTTTTTTCGAAGAACTTCACTTCGCCTTCGTCGCTGAAAGAGAGTTTCTACGGTTTTGTTATCTTCTGTGCTCTTTCCGGGACGATTTACATATTGAACGATATATTCGACAGGGAAAAGGACAAAAGTCATCCGGTGAAAAGGCTGAGACCGATCGCTTCGGGTACTCTTTCCGTTGCCGCTGCATCGATCGTTTCGGCCGTCGTTGCAGCGGTCTCATTGGCGGTTTCTTGGTTCTTCGGTCTCGAATTCTTCATCATAGCTGTTGCCTTCGTCGTTATAAATATAGCCTATTCACTATTCATCAAAAATATCGTTATCCTCGATGTGATTACGATTTCCTTCAGCTTTCTTTTGAGAGCTGTTGCTGGAGTGGCAGTTCTGAGAAGCATAATTCCGGATGTGGAGCTTTCACCGTGGCTCCTGATCTGCACGCTGTTCCTCTCACTCTTTCTTGCGATATGCAAGAGGAGACACGAGATGCTCTTTCTCGAGAATGCTTCGAGCCACAGGAAGTCACTGGGCGATTACTCCGTTCATCTCCTGGACCAACTCGTCGGTCTCTCCGCTACGACATCCCTGCTCTCTTACTCGATATACACTGTCTGGCCGAAGACGGTAGAGAAGTTCCATACAGCGAATCTCGTCTATACGATTCCGTTTGTCGTATTCGGTATCATGCGCTACCTATATCTCGTTTACAACAGGAACAAGGGAGAGGATCCATCCAATGTTCTCATCATGGAAAAATCGATCCTCATAGACGTTTTTCTCTGGTTCGTTGTCACCGTTCTCATATTGATATTTTGATCATGGGGAAGGGGGGGCGACGATGGCAAGGCACGATCCGTCGAATCGGATTTTGTCAAGCGGCGTAAACGTCGATGGAAAAATGAGGAGATCGAATGGAATGCTCACATTTAGAACATCTGCAAAGCTCAACCTCTTTCTCGACATTGTGCAGAAGAGGACCGATGGATATCATGATATTGTCACGATATTACAGCCGGTCGCGATATGGGACGAGCTGAAAATTGAACGTATAGAGCATGGAATAGAACTGCGAGGAGATGATGCGTCGATCTCGTGGGGCGAAGACAACCTTTGTCACAGGGCAGCAGCTCTTATACTGCAAGAGGCCGGAGTGGATGCCGGAGTAAGGATCGACGTTTCCAAGGGGATTCCCGCAGGAGGCGGTTTCGGCGGAGCCAGTTCCGACGCTGCGGCTGTCCTAATCGCAGTTAACGAGATCTTTTCACTTGGATACTCGAGGGAAAGATTGGCCGAGATGGCTCTAATGATCGGCAGCGATGTTCCGTTCTTTATATACGGGAGACCTGCGATAGGCACGGGAAGAGGCGAGATTCTCGAAGATTGGAGCGGCTTGAGAGGAGTGTGGGTCGTAGTTGTGAAGCCCGAAGTGAGCATTTCCACCACATGGGCTTATAATAATATAAATTTACCATTGACAAGGGAAATTGATACGGATAAACTTAACTCGGTTCTTGAAGGGTTAAAGAACTTACCGGAGAAGCCCCTCGAAAGTTGGAATGTTTTTACGGAGCCAATTGTGAGGAATTACCCGGTAATCGGCAATATACTGCAGGGTTTAAGTGAAGAGAAGCCTCTGATATACTCCTTGACGGGGAGTGGAGCAGGTTGTTTTGCATTGTTCAGCGAAGAGAATAGAGCGAAGGAGGTAGCCATTAGGTTCAAGAAGAGGGGATTTTTCGTAAAGGTTACTCAACCGATTTCACAAACAACGAGACTCATCCAGTAAGGTTTGGAACAAAAAAGGCTAGGGGGGGCAAATGGAGATAACTGAGATTAGGATATCGCTTCGTGATGATAACAAGCTCAAGGCATTTGCGAGCATTACACTCGATAACTGTTTTGTCATAAGGGGCTTGAAGATTATCGAGGGCGCCAAGGGGATGTTCGTTGCTATGCCGAGCAGAAAGCGCCCCGATGGTACATACCAGGATATTGCGCATCCTATTAACAATGAGACGAGAAGCTGGATGGAAGAACAGATCATAGGGGCTTATAACAAGGAAAAAGGAAAGATCGAGGCGGAAGCTTCAAGCGTGGACAGTTCACAAGAGTAACTTCGTGAAGTCGAGCCGATCGATGGGGCGTCGTCAAGTGGCAAGACACAGGACTTTGGATCCTGGATCGGAGGTTCGAATCCTCCCGCCCCAGCCATTATCAGGGTGTAGATGGTGACCGCGGGGTCACCTTAATTTTATGGAGGAAGGCCGATGAAAAACAGGTTGAAGCTCATTTCTGGAACCGCCAATCCCAAGTTGGCCAGGAAAATCGCAAAATATCTGGATATTCCGCTCTGTAAGGTGGACATAAGCCGTTTTTCAGACGGGGAGATCAGCATCAGGATAGCGGAGAACGTCAGAGAAAAGGATGTATTCATTGTGCAGCCGACCTTCTCTCCAGCGGAGAATCTCATGGAGCTTCTGCTTCTCATCGATGCCTGCAGCAGAGCTTCTGCACGGAGGATAACTGCAGTAATTCCATACTACGGATATGCGCGGCAGGACAGGAAAGACCGTCCGCGCGTTCCTATATCGGCAAAGCTCATAGCAAACCTCATAACGGTAGCAGGTGCAAGCAGGGTTCTGGCATTAGAGCTTCATGCCGCTCAGATACAGGGTTTTTTCGACATTCAGGTCGATAATCTTTTTGCGGCTCCCGTTCTCCTTAAGTATATTAAGAAAAGAAAATTAAAGAATGTCACAGTGGTCTCGCCGGATGTCGGCGGGATAAAGATAGGCAGGGCCTTTGCAAAGAGGCTCAATTCCAATCTGGCCATTGTCGACAAACGAAGAACAGCGGCAGACGCATCCGAGGTGATGAATGTTATTGGTGATGTCAAGGGCAGCGACATCATTATTCTCGATGACATCATCAGCACAGCCGGAACGATAACTCAGGCGGCCGAAGCATTGAGAAAAGAGGGCGCGAAGAGAATCATAGCCGCAGCGACTCATCCTGTTTTTTCAGGGAATGCTCTCGAAAGGCTAAAAGATTCTTGCATTGAGGAAGTAATTGTTACAAATTCTATACCTTTCGAGGATCCCGGCAGATGCAAGAAGGTAAAAGTGCTCGATGTTTCGCCTCTGCTTGGTGAGGCGATCAGAAGGATCCATACAGGAGAGTCGATCAGCAAGTTGTTTATTTGACGGAGGTAAAGATGAAGGAAGTCCTATTAAAGTGTAGACCGCGTGAAGAGGTCGGTAAAAAGGGTTCTCATAAGGTGCGAGCGGCAGGTGAGATCCCGGCCATCCTATACGGGCATAAAAAAGAAAATATCGCTATGAGTGTTCCATCGCATGACCTCTGGCATATTCTGCACAATGCAACGAGTGAGCAGATCATCATACATCTCGAGATCGAAGGCTCGTCCGAGGGCAAGATAACGAGCCTGCTGAAAGATGTGCAGCATCATCCTGTCACGGGAGAAATTCTGCACGTCGATTTTCAAAGAATATCGAAGGATGAATTCATCAAGGTGAATGTTCCTATCACGCTCACTGGAGTTGCCAAAGGGGTCAAGGAGTTCGGAGGAATACTCGATCACGGGGTACGCCAGATAGGGGTACGCTGCAAGCCGCTCGAGATACCGGAGACCCTCGAGATCGATGTTTCTGCCCTTGAGATAGGTGATTCGATCTATGTCTCGGCCCTGATGGAGAAGTATCCGCATCTCGATATTCTCAACGATCCCCATGTGACAATCGCTCACGTCTCGCCGCCTAAGAAGCTCGAGTTGACAGCCAAGGAGGAAGAAGAGGCAGCGGCCAAGGAGGAAGAGGAGGCGGCTGCGAAGGAAGAAGCGGCCGAGGAAGAGGAAGGGAAGGAATCGTAATCCCCGATGCCCGCTATTTCTCTCATCTACGGTCTTGGAAATCCAGGAGATCGATACCGTAATACAAGGCACAACCTCGGCTGGATGAGCGCGGACTTCATTGTGCGAAAGAACGGTCTTTCCTGGGAAGGGGAGAGCAGGGATTTACTCACGGCCCGTTGGATCGTCGACGGAAGAGAGATAATTCTTCTCAGATCACTCATGTACATGAACGAATCCGGAGAGGCTCTTGCGGTTTTGAATGAGTCGGACGGTGAAAAAATAGAAAGCAGAAGGCTTCTCGTGATATGTGACGATATGAGTCTGCCGCTGGGAAGGATGAGGATCAGGGAGAAGGGGGGGAGCGGGGGCCACAGAGGGCTCGAGTCGATAATCTACAGCCTCGAATCGGAGAATTTCCCCAGATTGAGGATGGGGATTGGCTCACCTCCGCAGGGGATCACCTGGACGGAATATGTACTGAGCCCTTTCCTCGAGGAAGAGATCCCTGTAGTGGAAGCAATGGTAAAGAGGAGCGTGGAGGCTGTGGAATGCATTGTGACGGAAGGTGTGGCGACGGCAATGCAGAGATTCAACGCTCCACCGAAGGAGACGGACTAGAGAACCTGCGCCGACATGTGATCGTCAGCTTGTTTTGTTCTTT
>NATK01000048.1 GCA_002085285.1 Candidatus Latescibacteria bacterium 4484_7 | reverse complement strand
TTTATTGATGATCACCTTATACCGGTATCATGGAAAAACTGGAGCAAACAGGTCAATAGAAATATTGACCACAGAACGAAAAACCGGCTCATGAGCCCCGGGGAACCGTCGCTTTTTTTCATTGATACATATCAGGAACGTTAAAGTTCCCTTTGAAAGATCAAGATTTTGCTAAGGGAAAAAGCATCAATCGACGAATAGTGTAATGTATCATCTACGAAAACGGTGTTGATGACAGAAGAGGTACCACGGAAAGGTGCGTAGAAATGACATTCATCGATCCAGGTAAAGAATGGTTAATCAGAGCATTAGATCTCTCGATGAGCACTCTCCTTTTGATCTCTTTGTCACCCCTTTTCTTCGTCGTCTCGATAGCGATCAAGCTGGAGGACGGCGGCCCCGTTTTCTTTATTCAGGAACGTGTCGGGCACATGGGGAAGCTTTTCAGGATAATAAAGTTCAGATCGATGATCGTAGACGCCGAGAAGAAGGGCTCGGGGCTCTATATAGACGGCGAGAACGATCACAGGATCACCCGCGTGGGACGCTTCATGCGAAAATGGAGCATCGACGAGTTCCCTCAACTGATCAACGTATTAAAGGGAGAAATGAGCCTCGTCGGGCCGAGGCCGGCTATGGCCTTTCAGGTGGCCGAATACACCGCTCGACAGAGAATGAGACTCCTCGTCAGGCCCGGCATCACTGGTTGGGCACAGATCAACGGACGAAATTCACTCTCATGGCCGGAACGAATCGAAAAAGACATATGGTACATAAAACATAGAAGCCTCGCTTTGAACCTCAAGATAATCATCCTTACTATCCCAAGGATTTTCGTTCCCGAAGGATTGTACGGGGAAAGGGAAAAGTACCTGCTCAAGGCCGATGTCAATGGGCAATCAGGCGAACAAAGTTCGCCAATACGTTCATCGATGCGGGAGTCTCTCGAAATGTCAGGAAAAAATCTCTGAGGTGCTCTTCATCGTCCAGAAATCTTTCCTTCCTTATCAACACGCTCTTGAACATCTCCGCCAATTGACGAAGCTGCACGGGGGTGATCTCGGGGTGGAACTGAACCCCAATCGATCTGTTAAGCCTGAACGCCTGCACCGGCGTCATCTGGTTGAACGCAAGCCGCACCGCTCCGTCCGGCAACCTTGTTACTTGAGTCTTGTGTGTGAGATTGACGAATTCCGGCTGCCCGAACCCCTCGAGTATCGGATCGGACAACCCTTCATCGGTAAGATACACCGTTGTCGTTCCCATCTCTCTGCCCCTCGGGTTCGCCTCCACCTTCCCTCCGAGCGCCTCGGCCAATGCGTGATGTCCGAAACAAACCCCCAGCATCCATATATTCCTCGAATGTGCATCTTTCAAAAATTGGAGAAGCGGCGGTATCCACGGCTTCTCCTCAAATACGGCACCGGAGCTGCCCGACACGATGATCCCGTGTCCGCAATCCGATAGCTCGTTCAGCTCGGGAAAAATAGTCTCTGTGCCGTCATATACCTCGAGCTCGAACTCCGCATCGATTCCGAGCTTCTTGAAGGCGCCTTCGAACCAGTCGGAGCTCTTCGTTCCGTCGGGAAGCTCGAAGTCTGTGACATCTATCAAATGTATCGTCGGCTTCATCACTCAAAACCTTATGCTGAACCCCTCGAAATCCTCGCGAGGCTCGATTTCTCTCACCTCCACCCCGCTTACGTGCGCCGACCTCGGTCCGACCCTCACTGTGCTCAAAAGCTCGTTCAACGCCCAATCCTCCCCCTGTGCCTCAATCTCGACGCTTCCGTCTGGCTTGTTCTTCACGTAGCCTTCGAGACCGAGCTCTCTGGCGACATCGAGAGTAAAATACCGAAAGCCCACTCCCTGTACCACACCGTGCACGATGATATGAAGCGCCTTCAACCGGGACCCTCCTATATTCTATCGCACCTCCGAACTTCAAATAATATAACATGATCGAAAGTCACAGCTCAACCGATTATAAAAATAATAGAATTTAATTTGTAATCTTTCCATTTTAGGAAACCGAAGATACATCGTGACCCCTTGTGTGTGATCGTGCAACAAAAAGAGTGAGGTTTATAAGTTTTGCCTTTTCTCCTTCTCTTTTTTAATTGATGTTCCCGTTGGGAGATAGGGCAAGTTCTTGCCATTGCCTTACCGCACCTTTCTGTGCTATAATGTACACACAACTCGATTCAACAGGTGGCAATGGTGAAATCATACCTTGCTCTGCTCGCCCTCGGATTCCAATTTCTCGCCTGGAACGCCGAAGGGGTAGAGTTGACAAAGACATTCCACTTCGATAAACCAGTCGTCGTCCAGTCAAGCGGAGGGGTATTGCTGAAAATCAGGGGGTGCCGGAATATTGGAGATACCGGCAATCCCATGCTGCCCGTTTATGCGGCCTGCTTTTTCATCCCGACCGGCGAAAGAGTCGATTCGATCGAAGTCAAGGCCGACGAGGGCCAAAAGATCGCAGAGGGGTTGAACGTCATACCAATGCCTGCTCAGCTTCCTCTGGGCTCTTTGCCGCAAGAACAACCCGCGGCAAAATCGAACGTCTACAAGTCGACAGAACCGTTTCCCGAAATCCAAGCGAGACTGGAGACCGTTCAACGAATGTCGGGGCTCAAGTTCGCCTTCGTCGACATCTTTCCATGTCAATTGATACCCGCAAGCGGAGAGGTGATATTTCACAAAGAGATCAGCGTAACGATCAAGACATCTTTAGAGCCGAGCACCGAAAGAATCGAAAAAACAAATCTTTCGAAGGCATCCATTTCGAGGATTTCGCGCATAGTCGAAAACCCCGAGGACTTGCAGAACATCCCCTCTGAGAACACTCTCAAATCAGGGTTCGAAGAATCGGATATCATTCCATACGTTATCATAACCAACGCGGAAATGGCCCCTGCATTCGAGAATCTCTCCGAGCTGAAGAAGCTCCAGGGACTCAACTCGGAGATCTTCCGAGTATCCTGGATAGACTCGAGTTATTCGGGCGCCGATATTCAAGAGAAGATCAGGAACTTCATTACCTATGCCTACAACAATTGGAAGACACGCTATGTGCTGCTTGGAGGAGATGAAGAGATCATTCCTCACAGAGGCCTCTACGCCAAAGTCGGCACAGAAATAGAATCTGATATATGCTCCGATCTCTACTACGGGGCCCTCGACGGCAACTGGAATTCGGACGGCGATTCCTATTACGGAGAGCCGGGAGAGGAAGACCTACTCCCCGAAGTGATAGTGGGCAGGCTGCCCGCGGACAACGCAGCGGAGGCCGAAAACTCCATATCAAAGATCCTGAGCTACTCACAAAACCCGGTGAAAGGCCAGTGCACGAAGGCAGCGCTCCTCGGCGAGCTGCTCTGGACGATCGACGGCGAAAACACCTGGGGCGGAGATTACAAGGACGAGATTGCAACCGGTTCGGCAAACTACGGATTCGAAACGGCGGGGCTCCCTTCTTACTTTTCCACAACAAAGCTGTACGAGAGAGACATCGGCTTCCCATGGAACGAAACACAGGTCCTACCAATACTCAACAGCGGCGTGAACCTCGTAAATCATATAGGCCACTCGAATCAATTCATGGTCATGCAAATCACCGATTCGGATGTTTCCCTCATCACTAACGACGGAATCAACAACCAGTACTTTATAGTGTATTCACAGGGGTGCTACGCCGCTTCGTTCGACAATAGAGACGTAGACGGCAACTACTACGGAGAAGACGCAATAGCCGAACAGCTCATAACGTCCCCTACGGGAACTGTGGCCTTCATAGGGAACTCGAGATTGGGTTGGGATGCGCCTGGATCGACTTGCGGCGTATCGCAATTCTTCGACCGTCAATTTTTCGATGCTTTGTTCGGCGAAGAAATAAGCATACTCGGTGATGCCTTCGAAGATTCGAGATTTGACGATCTGGCTTTCATCTCCTATCCGGCTGTAAGATACACTTACTACGAAATGAACATCCTTGGAGATCCTGCAATGCCTGTGTGGACAAAAGAGCCGCTGCCTCTCGAAGCCGCCTACGACAGCGTATTGGCGGAAGGACAATCCACCTTCGAGGTACACGTCACGGGAAACGGCGAACCGATCTCCGGCGCCAATACTTCATTGTTGTCATCAAGCAGTCAGATCATTTCTACAGCGCGTACGGACGTCAACGGTCTGGCCGTGCTCGCCGTAAGCAACCCTCCGAGCGACAAACTTGTACTAACGATATCGGCCCCAAACTATTACCCCGTCGTAGACACCATTCCTATAACAGATGCGAGCGCTCCACTTCCATCGATACTCTCTATGATTATAGACGACGATTCCACAGGAGCGACTAAAGGCGACGGAGACGGTCACCCGGAACCATCCGAGCTTATCGGCCTCAACATCGTATTGAGAAACGGAGGCGACCTCACATTGAACTCCGGTGAAATGAGGCTTATTTCGAGTGATGAGTATATTGCTGTTGTCGACAGCATTTATGATATTGGAAAGATTTATCCCGGCTCCTGGTTGATAGCGCAAGATGCCCTTTCATTCGAGGTTTCGCCGGATATCCCGAGCGGCCATTCGATTTCATTCGACATTGCAATAACATCAAACGACAACGAATGGATCTTCCCTTATGAAATCCCTGCGAGTGCACCCGCTTGCGAACTGGCTTCGTGGTCGGTAGCGGATACAATCGATGGAGATGGTGACGGATGCATAGAGGCGTGGGAATTCATCAATGTAGACTGCACCATCGAGAATTCGGGTAGCATAGATATTCTTTCTCCGACAGTGACCCTTTCTGCCATCGATTCTTCGTGGGCGAAGGTCAACAAGGGTTCGATCACACTGTCGAAGATCCCGGCAGGCGATTCCGTTACGATAGACGGGAACAACCTCGAATTCTTCATAAGGGAAAACACTCCTGTATTCTCTCGGATAAGGATGCGCCTTTCGATATCGGGAGAAAACATCCAGACCATAGCTGACACCCTCACCATTCAAACATGCGGATACGGCCTGAACGACTCCATCGAACCAGGTACAATTTCAGCCTGGAATCACCATTCGATCGTCGGGTTCGATTGCTGGCATCTGAGCAGCTCGGACTACCACTCCCCTCCATTCAGTTGGAAATTCGGAGACACAGCTCAGGCCGACTATTACAACATGACCGACAACGTGCTGGAAACACCTCCGATGTGCCTTGCCGGGACATCGACCCTGAGCTTCTGGCATCGAATGGAGGCAGAGGCTTCCAGCTCCTATCCATACTGGGCCAATGATGCCGGTGTCGTGGAGATCTCAACAGACAACGGCCTCAGCTGGAGCATCATAACACCCACAACGGGCTATCCGTGTAGGGCAAGCGGTTCAAATACGATATTTCTTGCACCGTACGCGAGATGCTACTCAGGGACGATCAATTGGAGAGAGGAAACCTTCGATCTTTCGCCTTACAGCGGACCCGTGCGGATAAGATTCCACTTTTCAAGTGACGAACAGTACGGTTATGAAGGCTGGTACATAGATGATGTCGTTCTGACGACAGAGCACATTACCGGAATAGACGACAATCCTCCGGGTGCCGGGCCGATGAACGCCCTCGGCGGAGCATATCCGAATCCGTTCAATCCGTCGACAATTATCCCATTCGAAATAGCTGTAAAAGACAGGGTGAGCATTCAAATCTTCGACGTATTGGGGAGGCGCGTCAAAACAATCCTCGACAAGACGATGGCTGCAGGCAAACACAACGTGATCTGGAACGGCAAGAACGACAGCGGCAGGCCCATGCCGAGCGGCGTATATTTCATTAGATTCAAATGCGGAATCTACTCCGCCAACGAAAGGATCGTCCTGGTGCGCTGATCTGTTATTTATCTATCCCTGAGCCTCTTACCAAGAAGGATGACATCTATCAATCCATGTTCATTCTTTGCATCGAGCCACTTTTTCTCAAAATCCTCTTCGCTCACGATCTGTGCGATAGCAGCAAGAGATTTGAGGTGAAAATTCCTCTCATCCCTCGTTCCCATCAGGACAAAAACAGCCTTCACAGAGGGAAAATCATCCGAAAAAACAATACCCTCTTTGCACCTCGCGATTAATATACAAAATTTGCCCTCGCCCTCCATGACTATATGAGGTATGGCGAGGAACGGATTCAGTACGGTACTGCTGTCTATTTCCCTCTTTTTCAGAAGTTCGACAATATCGGAAGAATGCATCCCCAAGCGTTTCGACATTCTGTCAGCCACAATCTCAAAGAACTCTTCCCGCATCACCGGCCCCTTCAAATCGAGAACGTTACCCCGTTCGATTATCCGATCGAATCTATCCTTAACGATCTCGTCCCTTTCACGAATGATGTCGCGGAGTTCCGTCTCGAGCATCCCAGTCGTCAACTCTTTGTCGGTTATCCTTTCTATGAGATACAGGAGTGCGGATTCGGCTCTTACGCGTGAACGGCCGTAATAGACATAGACTGCAATGCCGAAGAAAACGAGGGATGCCGTAGCGATAAGAGCGACATTCCCCATCCTCGTCAGCAGAAGCGCGAAAGCGACACTACCTGCAATTTGCGTCCATGGATAAAGAGGGCTTTTGAATGAAGGTCTGTAGTTCTGAATCTTCCCTTCTCTCATTACGATCACAGAAATACACGACAGCAGATTGGTCAGAATGACCACGGCGGACGCCACCTTGACGAGAGTTTTTATTTCGAGAAACAGAAACGCAACGACTACAGCTCCCGTTAGTATTATCGAGACTACAGGGGTCTTGAACCTTCTATGAACCTTTGCGAAAATAGATGGAAAGAGCCCGTCTCTACTTAGACCCAGCGGATAACGCGACGCCGACATTATTCCTGCATTCGCAGTCGATACGAAGGCAAGAATTGCAGCCACGCCGAGTGCGATTCTGCCCCCCTCACCTAAAAAGGCCGCAGCACCATCTGAAATGGGAGTAAGGGAACCGTCCAGCACATTCCTGCTCAGGACACCTGTGGTAACGAGCACCACGAGAGTATAGAGTATGCTAACAACGACGAGCGAGAGAATCATACCAAGAGGAATGTTTCGGCTCGGGTTTTTTATCTCTTCCGCGACGCTCACCACCTTCAAAAGCCCACCGTAGGAGATAAACACGAATCCAGCCGTCGAAATGATTGCTCCGACACCGTTGGGTGCAAAAGGCTCG
This sequence comes from Candidatus Latescibacteria bacterium 4484_7, assembly GCA_002085285.1. GTDB lineage: Bacteria > Krumholzibacteriota > Krumholzibacteriia > Krumholzibacteriales > Krumholzibacteriaceae > 4484-7. The sequence continues at coordinate 2,356 of NATK01000048.1, read as the reverse complement.
ATGTTCGTGATCTTTACTCTCGGGATGCCGCTTACTATGTAGAAAAGAAGAAGCGCCACCAATCCAATAACCAGAACGACCTGTATCCTTCCTGCCTCTTTTATCCCTATTACATTTACCGATATAAAAATGATCGCCATCACGGATGCAATAATCCTGATATCTATGTCAACGAACATGCTCGTAAAGGCAGCCATTCCCACGAGAGCGAATGCGCTTTTCAGCGAAAGTGAGAACCAGCTCAAGAGACCTGCAACAGTTCCGGCTGCTGGTCCCATCACCCTGGCTATGAAGAAATAATCTCCTCCAGATCTCGGCATCGCAGTTGCAAGTTCGGCTACACTGAGAATCCCCGCAAAAGCAATCAGGCCTCCGAGCATGTACGAAAGAATGACTGCTGGGCCGGCTGCAGCATGAGCGATACCGGGTAATATAAAAAGACCGGAGCTTATCATAGCTCCGGTTGCTACACTGAAAACCCCTACTAGTCCAAGTTCTTTCTTGAGTTCCAATTCAACACCATCGAAAAAGGGTTGAAGGTGGTCGAAAAACCTATGTCAACAAGCTGTACGGCATTATTTGAATCTGCCCTTGATGCCGCCCCACGATTCATTTTCGCTCGAAGTCGTATTACCCGACCATCCGGCAAGCCTCGCCATGAGCCACCATAGCGCCCTTCCCTTCTGTTCACAGCTTTCATATGTCGTGTGCGATGATTCGTTGCCGTTGAAATGGGAATGCTCCACCGGTACATCAACGCCGTTGTAGTCGTACGTGGCATGTTCCCAGCTCTCAGTATCAGGATTGTACCACCAGGCGTCGAGGTCGGCGAAGTCGTAGAGTCTCTTACCGTTCGCGCTACAGTAGTCTCTTATCTGATTGTTCCTCAAGAAACGACTGTACCCTTCGCTTCCCGTCGCCTGAGCGTTCCCCGTCATATACACGAACATCACGTTGGGAAATTCGGCTTCGAGAACAGACATCGAATCGAGATAGGCCTGAACATCGGCCTCGGAGTAAGTGTCGAGCTGTGTACACCATGCCCACATCGAGACGTTTATCGAGGGGTTATGATTTAGGACGTCCCTCGTGTAGTTCATTCCCGTACCGGTCTGCCAATAGAGGTCGGGAGTAATGTACGTATAACCTTCCTGCCCGTTGAATATGCAGAAGGCGCCCGGAACTTCAGGCAACGTACTGTTTTCATACGCAAAATTATATGTCGGATCTGATTCCTCGATCCGATCAAGCCCTACGGAAATCTGACCCCCGTGAGATGTGTGAGCGTAGTGCATCTTCATGTTAGCCTGAACGGAATCTATCCAGTTGAGAGGAATATCCGAAAGCTTGGTGCACGTATGATCTATTACGAGCACTGAATCAGCAGTCAATGAAAATTGGAATGCCCGGTCTCTGACAATCGAAGGCTCGTATTTTCGAATCGATGAAATGCCCGGTCTCTGACAATCGAAGGCTCGTATTTCCGAATCGATGCCTTGAATACTCCTTTCCGGGGCCAGATGCGGCAAATCACGACTCGGCGAACACCGGATACGGCACCTTGAGATTTCCCAAATCTTCACTAAGCTGTTTCGAGAGATTGAGCCTTTTTCTTGAGCTCTATGATCTTGTCCGAGATGATCTTGTTCAGGGCGTGCTCTTCGAGCATTCCGACGACCTTGTTCTCACCGTCAACTACGGGGAGATAATCCACGTTGTACTTTTCGAAGAGATTCCTTATCTCTGACAGGGGGGTGTCAGGCGATACCGTCGCTTTTGCCGGTTCCATCATATCCTGCGCTATGAGGATCGCCCCGAGTTCCGGGTCTAGGCAGGAATTCTTCAATGTTTCTATCGTAACAACCCCGATCAGCTTGCCTTCGTCATCGACCACGGGGAAATGGAAATAGCTCGTCTCTCCGAAGGTCCTAAGCACCTCGGTCAAAGGAACATTCTCTTTGAGTACAGGCACTTCCTCGTTCATCACGTCCTTCACACGGCTGTTCCTTATCAGGTCCTCCTCCGTGATGTTCAGCCCTATCTCCCCTGCCTTCTTCGCCGCCCACTTTACCGCAGGGGGTCCGATGATCTGGACGAAGAACGTAGTAGTAGTTATCACTATAACGATCGAGTCGCCGATCGAAGTGTGGAAACGCTGCGCGGCAAGGATGGAGAGACCTATCGCCACGCCGGCCTGGCTGAACAGGCAGAAGGGAAGATACTTCTGAACGGTCTTCGGTGCACCAGAAATTCTTGCGCCGAACATCGCACCGAACCCTTTTCCAAGCGTCCTTCCAACGAGGTAGAAGATCGTCATAATAATGAGCGGAAGCTTCATACTCGATATGTTGAGCTT
>NATK01000047.1 GCA_002085285.1 Candidatus Latescibacteria bacterium 4484_7 | reverse complement strand
CTGCGATCGAGATAGTGCTCCTTCGGCCGCCTGAAGGGCATAGACTCTGGGTTGTTTCCAGTGTGGCGGACATGAGGCGCAGCCCCGATCACGCTTCGGAGCTGGTCAACCAGGGGATAATGGGCGAAGTGTTTGAAGGATTGAAAAAGCAGGACGACTGGCACCTTTGCCGCACAAAAGAGGGCTACCTCGGGTGGGTGAGGTCGTGGTATCTCGAGGAGGCCGAGTCTTCAGCGATAGATAGTTACGATTCACGTCGTAACAGAATGGTCAAAGCGAGTATAGCTTATATCTACTCGAGCCCCTCATCGAGCAGCCTCCCTGTCTCCGGTACAAGAAGCAGAGAAAACCGGACCGCAGTAGGCTTATCGAAAGGGCAAGACGTTTCATCGGAATCCAGTATCTTTGGGGTGGCACATCGTCGAAGGGGTTCGACTGCTCGGGCTTCGTAAAGCGTGTCTTCGGGATGGAGGGTGTGGAGCTTCCGAGAGATTCCGATATGCAGGCACAGGTAGGCACACTCGTCCCTCTTGAGGATATCGGCAGGGCCGCGAAGGGAGATCTGCTCTTCTTCGGAGAGAAGGGATCGGTGACTCACGTTGCTCTTTATACGGGTGGTGGAAGGTTCATTCATTCGTATGGTGAGGTGAAGATGGGCAGCCTCGATGAAGATGATCCCGAGTACGACGAGAAGTTGGCCCGGAGTTTGCTCTTCGCAAGGAAGATACTCTGAGTGCATCATTTCGGCTTAAATCTTATCACCTGGTCTCCGATATCCGTTGACCGCTGTGTGGAACAAGGAAAAAAATGTCAAAAAAGTGTTGACAAGATGTACATACTGTTATAGTTTCTCGTTCAAATAAAACCTAATGCTTTTCTAAATCAGGAAAGGGGGTAAAAAGAGGTTTTATAACTGGTGAAACGATTCGAACTGGAGCGGGCTTGCAGGAAGCGCTGCAAGTACCAATCGGTTAGGGTAATCAACCAGAAAGGGGGGATGCCGAGAAAGGAAAAAAGAGAAGAACAGCGCTGGGTTGATTTCATCATGAAGAAGCTAATCCGCAGCTTTGGCGGTTATATAGAGTAAGAGTGGTTTTCCTGGAACGGTTATTCCTCAAGAAGGGGATGGCTACAGGAGGTTAGAAATGAAGAAGATTCTTAGTATCATTATCGCCCTCGGTTTCGTGGCGATGCTGGCTGTGCCGGCCTTCGCTTCGGACAGCAGGGTAACGGCATTGGCCGGTGCGGGCAAATACCTCGAAGATGACTACAACATCTTCGACTGGCCCGCGACGCTTCCGTCCTACTCCAATACGGTTTGGATGAGCGTTCACAACGCATACTGGGATGACATGGATTGGAGTTGGTCGCATTACAGTGATTTTAACAATTATTTTACGATGATCGGTGCATCCTATGCCTTTGGTGAAGATGGTCATTATGGTACATTGGCCATGTTCTTCCAGAACTTCACCCCTGGCCTCAATAAGTACCATTATTATCAGGATGTTTACGCCGACATACTGTGGAATAAGTACACCTTGATGTATGGCTATTCGATGGACAAGGTGAGCCTGGGTATCTACATAAGCCGTGCCGACACATACGACAAAGAGGTTACGCCTGGCGCAACCGAGGAAGACAAGTCTGCCTATACGACGATCGGTGCGAGCGCGCGTTTCGATGTCGTCGACAAGGCATATGCCGACGTGGCGTTCGATGTGAGCTTTGCATCTTACCAGGATGAGAATGATCCGACATATGGTGACATTACGGACGACGACAACCTCAAGTATGGTGTAAGGGCAAGAATGTTCTACGAGTACAACGAGACCGTTACATTCATCCCTTACGTGGGCTATAGTGCCTATGACTTCAGCCTCAAGGCAGATTCGACCGATTACACTGATACCCACTGGGGTGACAAGTGCTGGGCATTCGATATCGGAATCGGTGCCAATATCAAGGTGAACGAAGACAACATGCTTCTCTTCGCCGTAGAGCCTTTCAGCTACATGAAGGGTGAGCCTTCTGCTGCTCCTGACAGCGTAGTCGACGAGTTCACGTACACTGTAATACCGCGTTTCTACCTTGCCCTCGAGAGCGATGTCAAGGATTGGTTGACATTCCGTGTTGGTGGTATGAAGGAGCTGGGCAAGTGGGATGAGAAGTCCGGCGGAACGAGTACCGAGTACAAAGATGTCAATACATGGGGTGGCTTCCAGTACTTCATGGGTCTCGGCTTCCATGTAGGCGACTTCGACATCGACTGTGTTATCAACAACGAGCTTCCTTACCACATGGGTTACTGGCTGACAGGATACGGATGGGGGGGGGATGACGGTTATTATGGATCATCTGTGGACCACGTTGAAAATGCGCCTGCGTACATGGTGACAGGCACGTATCATTTCTAAGACGGCTTTGAGCTGATGATCCAAGGGGAGAGAGCCTTATGGCCCTCTCCCCTTTTCTTTGCCATTACCCTCGTGCCGAGATAATGGAATCCCGATTTTAGGAGTTTTACTATGGGGCTCTCATCCCCCTCTTGCTTTGTTACCCCTTTCCCAACGCAGTAGATCGTCGATTGGCTTTATCGTTATTTGCTGAACTGAAGCAGTTTATATAACATATTTCTACGTATCTTTTCTTCTGGTCTGTTATTTGCACTGACCCTCCGTGGATGAATCCGAGGAGGAGAGGTGTATTTCTTCTACTATTTCCCCATAGGCCTCGATATCAAGGTTACGAGGAGAGCTACGATCACGTACTTTCTCTCTGTGTTCCTCGTAATCTGTTTCCTTTTCTTCAAATACAACCCGTTCAGCCGCTGGTGGAACTTCTATGCGATGATATTCGACCCTTCGCGGCCGTCGATAGCGACAGCCATAACGCATGCGTATCTCCACGGCGGATGGATTCACATAGGTGTAAACATCCTTTACCTCATTGTATTCGGTCGTGTCGTGGAGGACCGCTACGGTCCTTTCAGGTTCTTTCTCATCTTTACCCTTTCGAGCATTGCGGGGGCTTATACGCATCTCTTTCTCACCAGCATCTTTTCGCCGCATGACCTGCAGTCAGGCGTGATCGGGGCATCCGGAGCGACATCCGGGCTTCTGGGCGCTTTCGTTCTGAGATTCTACTACAGCCGCATTAAGATAGCCTACTGGGTATTTTTCCCCTTACAGGCTATTAACAAGGCCGGCAGGGTGTATGTGCCATCGGTTCTCGCAGTGCTTCTATGGTTCCTGCTCCAGAGCGTTAGATCTGTGATGCAGTTCGGTATCTCGGGCATTCATGTCGCCTACAGCGTTCATGTCGGCAGCTTCCTCGCAGGGGTCCTGCTTGCCGCCGCCTTCGGTGCAGTGAAGGATGCGGGAGCCGAAAAGCATCTGGTTCATGCTCGCAACTATTTCGAGAAGGCCGAGTGGTTCGCTGCTCAGGGAGAGTATCTCAATTACATCGATAAGAATCCCGACGATATCGACGTGTACCCAGAGGCTGCAAGGGCTTTTCTCTGCACGGGGGACAGGAATTCGGCGCGCAGGATTTATTCCCTCGCAATAAAGAAGTATTTGCAAGCGAAGTTGAGGGACAAGGCAGAGACGACGTTCATCGAGGCAATGAAGAACATAAGCGATTTTGTGCTCCCGGAGAAGATGCATCTCGATCTGGCGTATGGGATGGAGCGGACTCTCAAATTCGGTTCGGCGGTGACCGCCTACAGGAGATTTCTCGAGATGTACCCATGGTCGGAAGATGCGCCTTTCATTCATCTAAGGATGGCAAATATCATGGAGAGGCGCTTCAACAAGCCCGGGGAGGCTCTTTCCTTCTATAAAAGACTTGTAAGTTTCTACCCCGATGATTCATGGGTCGACTTTGCCAAATCAGAGATGATGAGGCTTGGTGAAGCAGCGGGATGAGACACAACGTTGAACGGGAAGGGTCACAATCGGCGGATTCGGGTTGAAGGTTGCGGAATTTGCTGGATTGAATATACGTCCATTCATCAGATTCCGGTGATTCGGTTAAAAAAACTTGAATTGATTTTACTCTTCTGTTAGCTTTCGACAGGAAGATGGGTGGTGGTTGTGATGCAAGGGAGAGATGATAAGGCGAGTGGATTTCTGAGACATTCCCTCTTGAGAGGGATAGAAACACTCAGTGATATAGAGCTCCTTGCTATCGTAACGGGATTGGATTCGCAGCGAGCGCAGGATGTCGCTGCAAGGCTCGTTTTTCGATTCGACAACTTATCGGATATATTCGAATCTGATATTGACGAACTTGTGGCGATAAAGGGAGTTGGGAAGATGACGGCTCTTCGTATCAAATCCGCCCTCGAACTGGGGAGAAGGAGTGTCATTGAGGAGAGAGAGAGGACAACGCGAAGGATTTCTTCTCCTGAAGATCTGGCGAGACTAATGTTTCCGGAATTCAAGGGGCTTGACAGGGAGTATTTCAAGGCAGTTCTTCTCAACACGAAGAATACCATCCTGAGGATTGTTACAGTGGCGATTGGGTCTTTGAACGCCGCTCTCGTCCACCCGAGAGAGACATTCAAGCTTGCAGTGACTTCGAGTGCCGCGGGTATAATACTCGTGCACAACCATCCTACGGGTGACCCGGAACCGAGCAGGGAGGATGAAGAGCTTACATTCAGGTTCTCTCGAGCTGGAAGGCTTTTGGGGATAGAGCTGATGGATCACATAATCCTCGGTGACGGTAGGTTTGTAAGTATGCGCGAAAGAGGTCTGATAAAGGGGTAGCAAGGAAAGGGGGACGCCCTTGTTCTCGAAGCTGGCGACATATTTTTCCAATGATATTGCGATAGATTTGGGCACTGCGAACACTCTCGTCTATCTCAAGGGCAGCGGTATCGTCTTGAACGAGCCGTCGGTCGTAGCTGTGGATCAGAAGACGAAGAAGGTCTATGCCGTAGGGGCGGAGGCAAAGTCGATGCTCGGCAAGACTCCCGATCATATCGTAGCCATAAGACCGATGAAAGACGGTGTGATAGCCGACTTCGAGATAACGGAGGTGATGCTGCGGGAATTCATAAGGAAGTCGCAGAAGAAACGTTTCTTCATAAGACCGAGGATCGTTATCAGCGTTCCATCCGGGATAACAGAGGTGGAGAGGCGCGCTGTGACCGATTCGGCTCAGAACGCTGGTGCAAGGGAGGTCTACCTCGTCGCCGAGCCGATAGCAGCCGCTATAGGTGTGGGCCTGCCCGTTGACAAGCCCTCGGGGAACATGGTGATAGACATTGGCGGTGGAACGACCGAGATAGCCGTCATCGCATTGAACGGAATTGTGACCGACATGTCGATCCGTGTCGGCGGAGATGAGATGGACGAAGCGATTGTGCAGCATATCAAGAAAGCGTACAATCTTCTCATCGGGGACCAAACGGCTGAGCACGTCAAGATGATGATCGGCTCGGCTACGAAGTTGTCCAAAGAGGAGGAGGTGGAGATCAAGGGGCGCGACCTCGTCTCGGGTATTCCGAAGACCTTGCGTATTTCCAGTGTCGAGATTAGAGAGGCTCTTGCCGAACCTCTGTCTCAGATAGTCACTGCACTCCGCGCAGCCCTCGAACAGACTCCACCGGAACTTGCCGCCGATATAGTTGATAGAGGTATAGTGATCACCGGCGGAGGCTCGCTCCTCAGGGGCCTCGATGTTCTGCTCAAAGAAGAAACGAATCTCCCGATAAATACCGTAGAGGATCCTTTGACATGCGTCGTTCTTGGAAGCGGAAAGATCCTGAGTAATCTATATATGTATGAACGTATTATCATGAAGAGTTCCAGATTCTAAAGATGCAATTTTTAGCCTTCCTATTCGACAAACATTTGGACAAGACGGTTCTCGTTGCTGTTCTCGTCGTCTCGCTCGTATTTCTCAATCTGCCTGAAGCGAGCAAGGTGAACAAGGCGAAGGTGGTGACTTCGTTTTTACTTTATCCCGTGAATAAGGTTTCACGCTACTTCGCATCGGTCGAGGAGTTGCGGCAGGAGAACACCGATCTGAAACGGATGGTTGCGACTCTCTATCATGAAAGGGAAAGGCTGTTGCAATTCAGGGACGAGCGGAACAGGTTGAGAAAACTGCTCGGATTCAAGGAGGATTCTTTCTATCGATTTATGCCGTGCGAAGTTATCGCCAATTCATCGGAGCGGTTTCTTCACTCTGTGGTTGTAGATCGAGGGAAGGTGGACGGGGTAAAGGTGGGAATGGCCGTAGTCGACTACAGAGGGCTCGTTGGAAGGGTCATAGAGGTATTTCCGCACTCTGCGCGGGTGATGCTCATCAATAACAAATCGTGTTCGGTGAGCTGCATCGACAAGAGGAGCCGCGTAGTTGGTATTCTCGAATGGGAAAGGGGCAACCTCTTTTCGCTCGAGTACGTGGGGAGCAGTGAGGATGTAAGGCCGCAGGATACATTGATCACGAGCGGCTTCGGCAAACTTTTTCCCAAGGGTTTTACCGTCGGAACGATATTTCATGTAGCCGACGAGAAGGGGGGCCTCGCGAGGAAGGTGTCGGCTGTGGCCTTCAGTGATCTCAACAAGCTCGAGGAGCTCTTTATCGTGGTCGGCGGCAGGAAGTGGGAAGAGAACGAAATCTACGACGAGCTGGAAAAGCTCTCGAGGAAAAAGAGCGGTGTGAAATGAACCCTGTAAAAGTGCTGGTCATCTTTATTTTGGGCCTTATACTTCAATTGACTATTGCTGACAAGGTTGCAATCGCCGGCGCGAAGCCGGATTTTCTCATAGTGATTCTCGTTGCCCTGGCTTTGAACAGAAATGTGATTGCGGCGGTCATAATAGGATTTTCCCTCGGGTTTATACAGGACCTTGCCAGCCCGGCTTTCCTTGGAATGAACGCCTTCGCCAAGTCGCTGATAGCCTACGGGATAGCAAGAATAGGCGGGGAGTATTTGCCTCACAACATCCTATATTTCATTGCGTTGATATTTTCCGCAGTTCTCATAAACGACATCATCTCACTCAACGTAGTTTACTCTTTTTCATTCACCAATGTCCTTGGTTCATTTTTCAGGTATTCGCTGCTCACCGCAGTTTATTCGGCTCTTCTCGGCGGTGTCCTCTATATACTGGTTTTCGGGTTGGGGATGATCGGCGTTGTAAGGCAAAGAAGCAGAATCGAATGAAATGTTGTTTGGAAACGGCAAGGAATATCTGCGAGGGTGTTATCCTTCATTTTTGGTTTGAATCAGAGTGTCGCGATCGGGAATAGGGCATGGAATTGTTCGATGGAATCAGAGAGCCCAATCTTGATATCAGGAAGAGAAAACTTACCTTTCTCTTTCTGCTTTTGATTCTTATTTTTGTCTCGAGGCTTTTCTACTATCAGGTCATTCGGCACGGTTACTACTCGAAGCTCGCCTTCTTCAACCGAATTCAGAGGGAAAGGGTACTTGCTCCGAGAGGTTTGATCAAGGACCGTAACGGTGAAAAGCTCGTTGGGAACATGCCGGTCTATCAGATAGATATCCTGCCGCTGAAGATCAATAACAAAAAAGAGCGGCTCAAACTCGCGTGCAAACTTCTCGGTGTCGACGGCGAGGGACTTGAAAGGGACATCAACGAATGGCTGAAGAAATATCCGGACGGCAGGGAAATGACGGTCGTGCAAAGTGCAGACAAGAAGCAGATATCGGTCTTGCGCGAAAATAGGTTTCTCTTTCCCTTTTTCAAACTCGTCATGAAACCGAGACGTTTCTATCCGAAGGGGGAACTGGCTGCCCATGTCCTTGGCTATGTCGGCGAGGTGACGGAAGGGGAGATAGAGAGAGAAAAATCTCTGCACAGAGGAGACATCATAGGAAGGACCGGTGTAGAACTGCAATATGACAGGTATCTCAAAGGCATCGACGGAGCGAGAGTCGTCGAGGTGAGTGCGGACGGAAATACACTGGGAGAGATTGACGTCGATGAAAACAGTGCGGAATATGGAGGGATCGCCAGTCCCAAAGTCCCAATACCCGGGTGTGACCTCATTTTGACAATAGACTCAGGTCTTCAGGGGATTGTTGAAGAGTCGTTCGACTGGGAAAGGGGAGCGGTCGTCGCGATGGATCCCGCAACTGGAGCGGTCCTCGCCATGATGAGCAGGCCGGTATACGATCCCAACATCTTTCTTAGGGGTATTTCTGGCGTCGAATGGAACAAGCTCAACAACGATCCTTCGAAGCCTCTCTTCGACAGAGCGATTCAGGCTCTGTACCCTCCGGGATCGGTTTTCAAGCTCATTACGGCGTACGCAGCTCTTTCGGATGGGTTGGTATCGATGGGTCAGAGGCTCAAACCATGCCTTGGCACGTACAAGTTCGGGAATCGTTACTTCGGGTGCTGGAAAGAGAATGGGCATGGAGCTTTGAATATGCACGATGCAATCGTTCAGTCGTGTGACATCTATTTCTATCAGCTCGGCGAGAGGTTGTCTGTTGACCAGTTCGCAAGGGCGGGCCACGATTTCGGATTGGGCAAAAGAACGGGAGTGGACCTGCCGGGAGAGGCGAGAGGAAATATCCCGGGTCATAGATATTTCGACAAGAAGTACGGCAAGAGAAAATGGACGAAAGGGCATCTTCTCAACTACTCGATTGGACAGGGAGAGGTCCTTGTCACTCCGATTCAGCTCTGTTCCATGGCGTCTGTTTTCGCCAACGGAGGCAAGATGGTGCATCCGCATGTTGTGAAAGAGATCGTTGATGCGAACGGCAAGGTCGTCTACAAAGCCTATGAAAAGCCATCGATGATAGACGGCCTCGATAAGAGATCGCTCCTCGCTGTTAGAAGGGCGATGATAGACGTCGTAGAAGGAGAAAAGGGGACCGGCAGGGCGGCGAGAGTGCCGGGATTGGTCGTCGCCGGCAAGACGGGCACGGCTCAAAATCCCCACGGCAAGGATCACGCGATATTCGTTTGTTTTGCGCCGGCGGACAGGCCAAGGATTGTTCTGGCGATAGTAATGGAGAATGCGGGGCACGGTGGTTCGGCTGCAGCACCCGTCGCCGGCAGGATACTTGCCCGCTATTTTATGTCTTTGGCGTCGGTGGAAGAGAGGGAGTGAGGGTGAACAGCAGATTGTTCAAGGACGCTGATTGGCTCATCGTCATCGCTGTGGTTTTGATCATGGCGTTTGGGCTGGTCACGCTGTATTCCATCGAACACATCCCCGATTCGGGATCGGG
>NATK01000046.1 GCA_002085285.1 Candidatus Latescibacteria bacterium 4484_7 | reverse complement strand
CGGCATACTCGGATGACACAAAGACGCAACGGGCGGATAATGCCTCGGACACCGTGAAAAAAGAATTATCACTTGGAGATCAGCTCGAAGGATTGGCTCCCGATGCAGCCATAGCATATTTGAGGTATCTCTTGAAGAAATCGGGTGATGATGCGGATGTGTATTTTCACCTTGGAGTGGCTTATCAGGAGAAGGCGGATTACGATTCAGCCCTGGTGAATTATAAGAAGGCGCTCAAACTCGATCCGAACATGTCGAAGGCAATGGTAAACATGGGCGTTGTCTATGATGATAAACGCCAGTTGGCAAACGCCCTCAATATGTTCGAACAGGCGACGAAACTCAATCCCACCGACGTTCTTGCTCATTCACACGCGGCATTCATCTGGTTCGAATTGAAGAACTACAAGAAGGCATGGGAACATCTTTATCAATCGCTGAAACTTGCTCCCAGCGATCCCCAACCCCATTACTACCTGGCAATTTTTTTCTGGGAGAGCGGGATATACAGGGAGTCCATGAGGGAGTGGCGGAAGGTCGTAGAGCTCGACCGAGAGGGCTCACTGGCGAAGGAGGCTAAGAAGAATATAGCAATGATTGAGAGTGTGATGAGCGGTGCGAATCGGGCGAGGTGAGGAGCGAACGAGCGTTTCGATGTACTGCACAGATATGGTTGATAGTATGGCTATTTTCAAATCTTGACAGAATTTGAATTTTGGCTAATTTAATTGAAAAAGATTTAAATTAGGTCTAGTTGGAGAAAGGAAGGGAAAGTGAAAAGGAATCTATTCATTCTTGCCGTGGCTGCAATCCTTGTAATTGTGGCCGGTTGTTCTTCTGGAACCCAGAAGACGTTGACTGAGATAGGCGAAAACACCAAAACCGAGAGTGTTCAGGATTCGAGAGGGTTCGAGAAGCAGCTCACTCCAGCCGAGATTGCATATCAGTCGGCGGAGCAGTTTCTCTCCATGGACAACTATACCGAGGCGATCGCAAACTTAAGAAAAGCGACTGCGCTCAAACCCGACTATCTCGAGGCGTGGTCTGAGCTTGGAAATGCGCTGACGAAGATCAAGGACTTCAGCGGCGGCATCGATGCATATAAAAAAGCCTTGGAGCTTTCACCCGACAACAAGGCCTTGATCGCTGCGATAGGTTACAACTATCTATACCTCGAGGATTGGGACAACGCCGAGCGCTACTACAAGATGATCACGTCGAAAGATTCTTTGGACTATGAGGGTAACGTACACCTTGGATTCATCTATCAGAAGAAGGGCGACATAGATCAGGCGATCAGGTATTACGAGCTTGCACTGAAGAACAAACCCGACGATGCGACTACGATGGGAACCCTCGCCAATCTTTATGAAAAGAAGGGAGACAAGGCAAAGCAGATCGAGTATCTGGAGAAGGCCGTCAAGGCGGCACCGGAAAACTATAGATTCCAATCTCAGCTTGGCTCGGCATATCTTGACGGGAAGCAGTTTGACAAGGCCATTCCGATATATCAGGCACTTGCAAACAAGTTCCCCGACAGGGCTGGGTATTGGCGCAACTTGGGGCTTGCCCTATCTCAAACCGATAGAAAGAAAGAGGCTCCTGCGGCGCTCGAAAAGGCTCTGGAGATCAAGGGCGACGATGCCTATCTGCTCGCTGTGATGGCTCAGGTTTACAACGATACGAAGCAGTACAGCAAGGCCATCGAAGCGATCAAGAGAGGTCTCAAGGCAGGGAACGGTCAGGAACCTTATCTCTACTACCAATGGGGAATCGCCTATTCGAAGATGAAAATGTACGACGAGGCCATAGCTAAGTTTGAGAAGGTGGTAAGCTACCACGATCCATTCTGGTCGAAATATGCGAAGAAGCAGATAGCGCGCCAGGAGAAACTCAAGCTGATAGAGAAGGCCAAGAAGAGCCAGGGTTTGTAGGTTTTTTGCTGATTTGTGAGGCATAGGTATTCTGTCTCCAGTTTGCGGGGAAATAGTTGTCTGCGGCAAGCACCTTTCTCCCATCACTTCCCGCGGCAAGATCGCCGATCAGCGGAATGTCTCCGTTATTCCTTATTAAATTGGTAAAGATAATCGCTTGACCCTCGCTCGAGTATTACTTTATATTAGTAAAAAGAGATAAACGGTTGGGGGAATTATGCGTTTGACTTCCATGTTTCGCTACGGCATGAGGGCGTTGGCTGTTCTCGTCGAGAACTACGGTCAAGGAAAGGTGTCTGCGAAAGAGATTTCCGAAAGCGAGGGTATCTCTCTGAGCTTTCTCGAACAGCTTCTCGCAAAATTGCGTAAGAAGGGGATCGTCAAGGGAACGAGGGGTCCCGGGGGGGGATTCGTTTTGGGGCGGGCGCCCGATAAGATCAAGATCAGCGAGGTGGTCGAGGCGCTCGAAGGGCCTGTCTTCATATCGAAATGCCTCGGCGGAGTGGGTGATTACGAAGAAGACCCGTGTGAAAAGGTCGATGACTGCCCTGTTATGCCGCTGCTCAAAAAGCTCGAGAAGGATTTCAGAAAGGTGCTGTCTTCTTATGACCTAACGATCATTGTCCCGAGGAAGAAAAAGGGTGCTAAAAGGAGATGAACGAAATGGGCTCGACATCCGCAAGACGGGTATATTTCGACCATAATGCAACTACATATACACGGAGAGAGGTCGTTGAGAAAATGCTGCCGTTCTTCGCGGAGCGATTTGGAAATGCAAGCAGTGTGCATTTCTTCGGCGAAGAGGCTCAGGAGGCCATAGAAGAGGCAAGGGAGAATGTCGCCTCTCTTATCGGTGCGGAGCCGGAGGAGATCCTTTTTACTTCTGGAGGGACCGAATCGGACAACCTCGCCATAAGGGGGGTTGTAAAGGCTCTGAGGACAGAGGGAGTTGCTCCACACGTCATCACCTCCAAGATCGAACACCCCGCCGTCATCAGAACTTGCCAGGCCCTCGAAAAAGAGGGAGTCGAAGTGACATATGTCGGAGTTCTCAAAGACGGCACGGTTGATCTCGAAGAGCTCGAAGGGGCTATAAGACCGAACACTCTCCTCGTAAGTATTATGCTTGCCAACAACGAAACGGGGGTCATACAACCGATAGAGAAGATATCCAGAATGGCTGCCGGTGTGCAGGGGGTAGGCAAGATACCTGTGAACGTCGATGATCTCGGAGTCGACCTCCTATCTGTTTCCGCGCATAAGTTCTACGGTCCCAAGGGCATAGGAGCGCTTTACATAAGACGTGGCACCAGGATGGATCCCATATACACCGGTGGGGGTCACGAGAGAGGAATCAGGCCCGGCACGGAGAATGTCCCCGGTATCGTCGGTTTCGGTGAAGCGGCAAGGATTACGGCAAGGGAACTCGACGGAGAGATGGAACAGATTGGATCGTTGAGGAACCGATTGGAACAAGGCATCAAATCGCGGGTAGATGCAATAGTCATAAACGGGGAAGAGGCAAAGAGGGTTCCCAATACGAGCAGCGTCGTAGTCAAAGGGATCGAAGGAGAGGCAATGACTCTGGCTATGAGTTTGGAGGGCTTTGCAATCTCGAGCGGCAGCGCCTGCTCGAGCGGTTCCGGTGATCCGAGCCACGTGCTTCTTGCAATGGGAGTGGACCCCAAGTATGCACAGGGCGGGATACGCATTAGTCTAGGCATAATCAACACCGAGGCAGACATAGACGGTTTCCTCGATGTTTTCCCGGGTGTGGTCGAAAGATTGAGAAGCATGTCTCCTATAGCCGAATAGGGTAAGGAGCTGATTATTTCGAAGATCCTAATTAGATAAACCCCAGTAAAAGCAATGAATGAATCAGGTGTCGTAATCGGTCTGAGCGGAGGAGTGGATAGTGCCACTGCTGCGTGGTATTTGAAGAGCAGAGGTTACGATGTGTATGCCGTTACTATAAATTTTTTCGATTACAGTGGTGGATATGATCACAGTAAATCCTGCTGCGATAGAGATGCCATAGCCAATGCCGCCCGTGTTGCGAAAAATCTTGGGATTGCTCATCGAATCGTGGATGCGAGTGAGAAATTCAAGAGAGAGGTTATAGAGAGGTTTGTCAGGGAATACGAGAAGGGGAGAACGCCCAACCCATGCATAGAGTGCAATGCAAAGGTAAAGTTCCCGACATTAATCGAAGTGGCCGACGAACTGAATTACAAACATATAGCGACGGGGCATTATGCTAGAGTTATAAAGAAGAGAAGCGGAAGAAGATTTCTTGCTCGAGCATTGAGTGTCGAGAAGGATCAGTCTTATTTTTTATACAAGGTTCCGGTCAATATAATCGAGAGAACCATTTTTCCCCTCGGTTTTTTCACCAAGGAAAGGGTCGAGAGTTTCTATAAAAAGCACGAACTCGGAGCCGCTCACAGGAGGGAAAGCCAGGATGTGTGTTTCTTGCCCGATGGCGATATCGAACGTTTCCTTGCCGAATTTATAAGGAACGAAGGCGGGAATATCGTCGACATGAATGGGAACGTTCTTGGGCGTCATAGAGGAATCCATCTGTATACGGTCGGGCAGAGGAAGGGACTGGGAATCTCTTCGTCGAAACCGCTCTATGTGAAGAGTATCGATGCATCAAAGAGACAGATAGTAGTTGCGACGAAGGAGAGGCTTTTTTCTAATGAGGCGAGGTGTGCGAATCTCAACTTGAGATCGAGGAAGCTCGAGACGCCTCTCTATGCAAAGATCAGGTACAGACACCCCCCGGCGGCGGTCGAATCCTTTGAGATCAAAGAGGGTACGATGAGGATAATTTTCAAGGAACCTCAAAGAGCGGTGACTCCTGGTCAATCCCTTGTTCTTTATCAGGACGGTTTTGTCGTAGGCGGCGGTATCATCGTAGAAGGCGCCTGTAATGAATAGGTCTCCGGGACGGTTGTTCCTCTTTTTCTCCGTAATAGTTTTTCTGATCCCGTTTTCCCTCTATGCTGCGAATTGGGGACGGCTTACAGATGTCGTACGGGGTCGTTTCCCTTTCGTTTTCTACTATCCCGAGGGAAAGGAGAAACTCGCAGGTGAGGTCAAGGCGATCATAGAGAACTCTTCGCCCATCGTAGCTTCGGAGCTCGGTCTGGAACGCTCCGATACAATCTCGGTATTCATTTCAGTGACGGAAAGAGGATATTTGAATATCCGTTCAGGGAGGATCCCAGAGTGGAGCGCGGGGTTCAGCGATACGAGAGGAAGGATTCTCGGTCTCAATATGGCTGCGATACTGAGAGGTGACAGGCCGATGAAAGAAGTTGTACGTCACGAGCTGTCCCACCTCTTCCTTGCACAGAAGGTTGATTATGCCAATGTCCCGGTATGGTTCATGGAGGGCCTGGCAATGCACCAGGCCGGTCAATGGAGTCTCCGAAGGCGCATGCAGTTCGTGGAGGGTGTGTGGAAGAAAGAGGTTCCGTTTCTCAAAGACCTCGACGACGGTTTCCCGGCTGATGCGGAGAAGGCGAGGGTGGCCTATTCTCTGAGCTTTATGGCTGTGGAGCGCCTGTTGAATAGTGACAGAGGCGACCTAGTCACATTGACTTCGTTTACGAGAGACTACGGGGATTTCGAGAAGGCTTTCGCCCTGACCTTCGGAATGACTACAGAGGAATACGCCGATCAATTTCACAATTATCTCAGCGATCATTACGGGTATCTGGGCACACTGTTGCAGTCGATACCATACTTTTCCGGCATTGCTCTCCTGATGCTCATCGTATATGCAGTAAAGAGATACAAGAATTACAGGAAACTCAAGGAGTGGGACCGGAGCGAGAATCCTTAGGGGAAGGAAGATACATCATGCCTCCTGTTAACAGGGGGGCACCTTGTCTATTCCTATTCCCGGGGAGGGAGAATCCTTTTAATTGACAAGGGAACGGCAAAATTTTATACTACCCTTACCTGTGTTTTGACACCTTGAATATCTTCGGAGGGCTAGTCCTAATTGGTAAGGCAGCGGACTTGAAATCCGCCGGGCGTTGAGCCCTTGGGGGTTCGAATCCCTCGCCCTCCGCCACGAAAGTTGAGCCGGGAGCGGAGAGGTGGCCGAGCTGGCTTAAGGCATCCGCCTGCTAAGCGGTTGTGGGGGCTAAAACTCCCACCGAGGGTTCGAATCCCTCCCTCTCCGCCATACATAGAGGAGGATTGCTTTGAGGCATAAGTTCACCTTGAAGAGTGTTCCCATCTGGTCGGTCACGAAGGTTTCATTCGTTATTCTTCTCATTGTCGGAATCGTGATCGGGTTCTTTTACGCCATCATGCTGTCGAGCTGGAGTATGTTGTTCGACTCTTTCTCGGTAACACAGATGGGGACGGAACTTGGTGTTCTGAGGAAGTTAGGTTTCGTGATGATACCCTTTCTGGCGATATTCTATGCTATATTCGGCACGATAAGTACAATCATACTTGCTTTGATATACAATCTGATAGCTTCTGCGATTGGCGGCATAGAGATGGTATTGGAAGAAACCGGGAAGAACATCGAGCCCCGTGCCGCCGATACAGGCGAGAGAACGGTTCACATACCGGAAGGACCCGTCAACGGCTTTTAATGTTTTTAGGATCTTTGCGCCCATAGCTCAACTGGATAGAGCGTCTGGCTACGGACCAGAAGGTTGGGGGTTCGAGTCCTCCTGGGCGCGTTTTACCCGGTTTAAAATATTCATATCCGTATAATTTTTCCAACCAGGTGCAATATATCGGATGAAGAGGTGTATCTTGTGTATTCCTAAGCAGTTGCTTAAGTTATAATATTTTCTCTAAACAGTTAAAGATTAATTTCTAAGAAATAGCAAAAATTTACTTGAATGATTGCTCATTATTCAATATTGTTTCTAATATTGAATGCTCTTTTTGGTAGATAGATTTAAGTTTGTTATTCCTTGGTATCAAGGGTCAGGAGTTTTTCGAAAGGTTTAATAATGATAGAGATCAGAACACATGGGAGAGGGGGGCAGGGAGCTGTCATAGCCTCCGAGATTCTCGCGGACGCATTCTTCAGAGAGGACAAATATGTTCAGGCCTTTCCAGCATTCGGTGTGGAGCGGAGAGGAGCGCCGGTCATGGCGTTCACGAGGGTTTCGGAGAATGAGATAAGGGAGAGATGCCAGATCTATGAGCCCGATCATTTGATCGTTCTCGATCCCATCTTAATCGAGACGGTGAATATCACCTCGGGTCTCAAGGACGGCGGCTGGATCATCATCAACACCAATAGAGATATGAGTGACAGCCCGTTGCTCGATCGATACAGGATCGCCACAGTCGATGCCAACAGGATCGCTGTAAAGCATGGACTTGGTTCCCGTGCGACTCCTATCGTCAATACTGCGATTCTCGGAGCCTTTTCCTCGGCTACCGGCCTTGTCGGGCTCGATGCGGTGCTCGGTGCCGTCGAGGGCTTCGTTCCTTTGAAGAAGGAAGAGAATGCTCTGGCAACGAGAGAGGCCTACGAAAGTGTGAGTACATTGTCCAGGAAATAAATGGAGAACGGCTGTTCCTTCAATTCAGCCTCTTTTCCAATGATTAGTTAACTGAAAGGCTGGAGGATAAATGGGTGATAAGAAAATAGAATTCGGTAGCTACAAAGAGATGCCGATGTGCGCCATGTCGGTGGACGACATGCTTTGGAATCATACCGGCTCTTGGCGAAATGTAAGGCCCTACTACGACCCCAAGACGTCCCCGTGCAGAACGGGATGCCCTGCTGGTGAGGATATTCAGCGCTACATATTTCTCGTCACCGAGAAACACTACAAGGAGGGGTGGGAGACGATCATGCGAAGTAATCCCATGCCTTCGGTTACCGGCAGGGTCTGCTTCCATCCTTGCATGGACAAGTGCACGAGGGGCGATTACGACCAGGCGGTCAATATCCCTGCGATCGAAAGGGCCCTGGGAGACATGGCATTTGAGAACTACGACTGGATCGTTAAGACGAAGGCCTCGAAGAAACAGAAGGTGGCTGTCGTGGGCGGCGGGCCTGCCGGTCTTTCGTGTGCATATTATGCCGCGAAGCTTGGGTATGCCGTAACGATCTTCGAGAAGGAGAAGGCGTTGGGTGGTGTGTTGAGGTGGGGGATACCCGAGTACCGTTTGCCCAACGACGTTTTGGACAAAGCGGTGAAAGTGATACTCGATTCGGGAGAGATAGATGTAAAGACTGAGCAGGCGATAGGAAGAGATTTTTCGCTCGAGGACTTGAAGAAGAAGTACGATGCCGTTTTTATCGGTATAGGGCTGAGCCGAAGCCGCAGCCTGGGAATAGACGGTGAAAATATGGAGGGCGTCGAAGCCGGCCTCGAGTTTTTGAAGAGCATAAACAGCGGTAAAAAGGTTTCGCAGGGCAAGGAGGTCGTCGTGATCGGCGGCGGCAACACGGCGATGGATGTGGCAAGGACCGCCCGAAGAATCGGAAGCAATGTCACCGTCGTATATAGAAGAACGATGAACGAGATGCCCGCTATAAGGGACGAGATAGAGGAAGCGGAGAGGGAGGGCGTAAGGTTCAGATTTCTTGCTACACCTGCTTCGATCGCTCGTGGCAAAGGCGGCAAACTCAGCGTCGTCTTTCAGGAGATGCAGCTTGGTGAGCCGGACGAATCAGGCAGAAGAAGACCCGTGCCGGTGGAGGGTAAAACCTTTACGATGGATGTTGACAAGCTCTTCACGGCGATCGGTGAAGAGGCGGTGCTCGACGGGCTGGACAGCGTGGAGCAGGAGTGGAGTCTCATAAAGGCTGCATCTCGATTCGGGGATACCAATATCGACGGCGTTTTCGCCGGGGGCGATGTAGTCACCGGTGCGGCGAGTGTGGTAGAGGCCGTCGCTGCCGGGAGAGCTGCGGCGGAGAAGATCGACCGCTACTTCGACGGTAAAGAGGATCCGGCTCCCGAAGAGGTGAGAACGGTCGGCTTCAAGGACATGAACACGGCCTACTTCACACATGCCAAGCGAAACGAGGTGCCGAGGATCTCTCCAGAGGAAGCTCTTAGCTCTTTCGATGAAATATACAGGGGATTCGATATGGCGCTTCTGCACAGAGAAGCGGACCGCTGCTTCTCTTGCGGTGTCTGCAACTACTGCGACAATTGCTGGATATTCTGCCCCGATGTCGCGATATCGAGGGGTGAGAACGAATACGAGATAAATTACGATTACTGCAAGGGCTGTCTGGTTTGTGTCACGGAATGCCCGCGTAGCGTTATTTCGACGCGGGAGGAGGGAAAATGAAAAAGGTAATAATGGGGAATCACGCCGTAAGCTACGGTGTCAAGGCTTCTGGTGTAAAGGTTATATCGGCATATCCTATAACTCCTCAAACCCAGATAGTTGAGCTTCTCTCGGAGATGTGCGCCAACGGCGAGATCGACGCAAAGTTCATAAAGGTCGAATCGGAGCACAGCGCTCTAACAGCCGTGGTGGGTGCTTCGGCGGCGGGGGTGAGAGCGTTTACTGCCACCTCGTCTCAGGGGCTTCTTCTCATGCACGAGATCCTTCACTGGGCGGTGGGCGCGCGACTTCCCATAGTGCTGACCAATGTCAACAGATCGGTTGGCCCGCCGTGGAGTATCTGGACGGATCAGAACGATTCGCTCTCGCAACGTGATACAGGCTGGCTGCAATTGTACTGCGAGAGCAACCAGGAAACGCAGGATACGATAGTGCAGGCCTTCAAGATCGCAGAAACGGTGCGGCTTCCGGTGATGCTTGTTCTCGACGCATTCTTTCTCTCTCACACGTATGAGATAGTGGATATTCTCGAGCCGAACGATGTGAAGAAGTTTCTTCCGCCCTACGAGACGGATATTAGGATCGATGTAGAACACCCCCATGCATTCGGAAATCTCGCGGGGCCCGATACGTACTTCGAGCTGCGTTTCATGATTCAGAAGGCGATGGAAGAAGCGAGAGACGTGGTGAAAAAGGTGGATGCTGAATTCAAGGAGCATTTCGGGCGAGGTTACGGGGTCGTTCAACCTTACAGGTGCGACGATGCAGATCTGATCCTCGTGACATCGGGTACGATCGCTTCGACCTCGAGGGTCATCATAGATGAAATGCGCGATGAGGGTATCAAGATAGGCTCGTTGAAGATAAGGCTTTTCAGGCCGTTTCCCTTCGACGAGGTGTACGAGGTGCTGTCCAAGGCGAAAAAGGTCGCCGTCATAGACAGGAACATTTCGTTCGGGCATCATGGGATATTTTTCCAGGAGATAAAGAGTGCACTCTATGGAAGGACCGATGTCCCGATAATCGGATATATCGTAGGTATCGGCGGCCGAGACGTTACCCCTAAGGTGATAAGAGAGATCGCCGAGAAGGCACTGAACGACGAGAACCCGGAAAGGGATATCAACTGGATTGGCGTCAAAATGTAGGCTTTTTTAACGGTCTAATCGAGTATTCGATTCGTTGATTTGGGGGGCGTGGATGGACTGAGCCGGGTTTTTGAGAATTCGAACATAGACGTTGAGTAAGTGTTTGAGTATGGATATCAATGGAGATAGGAGATAGGGCATGAAACCAGCGAGAATTCCAGAAGAAGAATATATGACTTCAGGGCACGTGGCCTGCCAGGGATGTGGGGCTACTCAGGCGATGCGCTTTGCTCTAAAGGCTCTCGGGCCAAAGACGGCATTGGTCATTCCCGCCTGCTGCTGGTCGGTGATAGATGGGCCTTTTCCCCATTCATCGCTGAGGGTTCCACTATTCCACACGGCTTTTGAGGCTGCTGCTTCGACAGCCTCGGGGCTCAAGGCCGGTCTCGAAATGAGAGGAGATACCGAGACAACTGTTATGGCATGGGCCGGAGACGGAGGTACATTCGATATTGGTATTCAGTCATTGTCGGGAGCTGCGGAGAGAAACGAGGATATTATCTACACGTGCTATGACAACGAGGCATATATGAATACAGGTATCCAGCGGAGCTCCTCGACTCCAGTCGGTGCCTGGACGACTACGACGCCTGTCGCTCACTACAAGAAGAGGCCGAAGAAGAAGATCATCGACATAATGGCAGCTCACTCGATTCCGTACATCGCCACTGCTTCGGTGGCCTTTCCCGAGGATTTCATAAGAAAGTTCAAAAAGGCTAAAGAGATCAAAGGCACTCGCTTCATACACGTCTTCGCTCCGTGTCCTACCGGCTGGAAACTGCCGCCGGAGCTTTCTGTAGCGATGGCTCGACAGGCCGTTACATCGAAGGTATTTCCTCTGCTCGAGGTAACGGAGCACGGTAAAAGGTGGAAGGTCTGGAAGGACTTCGAGCCGACTCCTGTGAGGGACTACATAAAGGCTCAGGGAAGATTCCGTCATCTGAAAGACGAAGAGATAAAGGCCATCGAGGAGGAAGTCGAAAATAACTGGCAACTTCTTCTCGCTCGTGAACAGATGTCGATGAATCTGCCGGGATTGAATAAAGAAGACGATGATTCCTGATGGAATCGAAGATGTTTATCATAATCTAATTTTTATCTTCTCTCCGTCAGAATTCATCCGGGTGGAATGGGGAGCGCCTTGCTATTCGGTGTTCCGTTGCCTCGCCTTTTCTGAATGTTGATTCTTCTTAAAGAGTTTTCTCCCAACTTCCTTACAATAATTTCCAGTGATTCCCTGTCAATACCGTTGATTTACTATAACTTCTTTAATTACAAGCAAATATCTTGTGTTTTGGCAACTATTTTGCAACCTGATTCGCAGATTGAAACTGTTTGGCCGGATCTCGATAAATCAGCGGTTTATATAATTCTTTGAAATACAACGGGATAAGAAAAAAACAAAAATTGGTATGCCTTTGGCACACAGTAGGATTGAGTAAAAGAGCGAGAATTATAAGGAGTAGAGAAGTGAGAATAATTAGCAAGGAAAGAAAAGGATTCACATTGGTTGAAATGATGGTGATCATTTCGATAATCGGTCTTGTTCTTGCGATAGGAACACCGCCATTGATACGTTTTTTGAGACATTATCAGGCTCAGGATGCGGCGCATATCGTATCGGGTGTTCTTAGAATGGCAAGAAGCAGAGC
>NATK01000045.1 GCA_002085285.1 Candidatus Latescibacteria bacterium 4484_7 | reverse complement strand
ACGATCTCTTTGATCTTGTTTTCAAATTCTTTCAATCCAGTTTCCATTTCAAACCCTTAAAGCTTCGTCTTGGCCTTGAGCTTCTCGTATTCCTTCGTCACACGCTTTTGAATTTCCTCTATGAGTTCCGGTGTAAGGTGGCGGAACCTGCCCTGAGGTTTCAGATACTCCTCAACGGGCCTCAACTCACCAACATCGACTGTTATCTTGTACTTTCCATTCTCGACCTCGTAGAGAGGAAATACGCCCGTTTCTACGGCGAGCCTTCCTATGGACACAGCAATGCTGGTAGGGATACGCCATCCCGTGGGACAAACGGAGAGTACATGAACGTATGCTGGGCCCTTTATCCTCGCAGCCTTTTGCACCTTGTGAATGAGGTCTATCGGGTAACTCGGACAAGCAGTGGCGACATAGGGAATGTTGTGAGCTACGGCTATTTCCGCCATATTCTTTTTCCATGTAACCTGTCCCGCCTTTACCTTGCCGGCGGGCGATGTAGTGGTAGAGGCACCGAAAGACATACAGGAAGTTATGCCCCCTCTCGAGGGCGCCCGAAAGCGCCTGAAGACCTATATCGCTCGTGCCGCCGTCTCCGCCCATACCGAGGAAAACGGTTCCCTTGTCCTCGAGCTTTCCTTTTCTTATAAGCGCCTTGAAACCAGATTCCGCGCCCGTAGCAACGGCTGCTGCATTCTCGAACGCAACGTGTATCCAGGGAACACCCCAGTTGGTGAACGGAAGCGGTGACGAAACAATCTCCATGCATCCGGTTGCCGAAGCAACGACTACATTGTTTCCAAGTGCCTTTGCAACGAGCCTTACGGCCAGCGCCTCGGCACATCCCTGGCATGCCCTATGCCCCGGGGTAAAGTACTCCTTCTTAGATACGAGTCTCGAGGCGAATACGCTGAGATTCTCCATTATTCCCTTACTCCGTAAAAGATATAATCTTCCTGTCTGACGTTGCCCTTTGCCATATCGATCGTCTGATCATACATGTTGATGAAATCACCCGGAGTTACATCTCTACCGGCGAGGCCGGCGATGAAGTTCGTTACTATGGGCATGTCTTTCTCACCGTAAAGAGCAGCTCTGATCTCGCTCGCCACCGGTCCACCAGGACCGCTGTACGATATAGCCCTATCGAGAACGATGATGTGCTTTGCCCCCTTGGCAGCCTCTCTGAACTCCTTGAACGGGAATGGACGCCAGAGCCTGATTTTCAACTGGCCTACAGGCTTGCCCTGAGCGCGAAGCCTGTCAACCGCAATCGAAGCTGTTTCACCCATACTTCCCATTGTGAGGATCAAGGTCTCCGCGCCTTCAGTTTGGTAACCTTCGACAGGGTGATAATGCCGCCCGACCATCTCTCCCATTTCTTTCCACGCCTTTAGTATAACCGGCATTGTGCTCTTCAGAGCCTCATCCTGGGCCTTCTTCGTCTCGGCAAAGAGACCAGGCATGGCAAAGGCACCCATTGTTGTAGGGTTATCGGGATGAAGCCTGTGGACAGGTTTGAATTCAGGCAGGTAGCGATCTACCTGCTCCTGATCCCAGAACTCCACCGGCTCGATTACATGTGTCAGAATGAATCCGTCCACATTGACCATCACCGGAAACGAAACCTTTGGGTCCTCCGCCACTCTGAATGCAAAAAACACGTGGTCGAAGACCTCCTGAGCATTTTCGGTGAAAAGCTGTATCCACCCAACGTCCCTGACAGACATAACGTCCGTGTGGTCGTTCCAGATACTCAACGGGCTCGAAAGCGAACGATTGGCAAGTATCATTACTATAGGAAGCCTCAAAGCCGAAGCTATGAAGACAATCTCATTCATCAGAGCGAGACCCTGAGAGCTCGTACAAGTGAAAGTCCTCGCACCGACCGCCGAAGAACCGCAGCATACGCTCATAGCAGAATGCTCCGACTCTACCGGAACGAACTCTGCATCGAGAACGCCGTCTGCAACGAACTCGGAGAGATGCTCGACAATATGCGTCTGAGGAGTTATTGGATAGGCGGCGACAACATCGACGTTGGCCATTTTCACTGCTTCGGCTGCGGCTATAGAGGTCTCAATTCCTACTCGCTTTCCCATTATTCCTCCTCCTCCACCATCGTTATGCAACCCGTCACACACTCATGCGCGCAAATCCCGCACCCCTTACAGTAGTAGAGGTCGGCTTCGAAATAGCCCTCTTCATCCTTCTTGATAGCCGCATCGGGGCAGAAGATATAACAAACGCCGCACTTGATGCACTTGGTCTTATCCCATACGGGACGTACTGAGCGCCAATCGCCCGTTCTGTACTGGCTGCCATTGCCGGGCTCTTTGACATCGCATCCGACTTCCAGGTCTTTCCATCCTAATTCTTTTTCTGATTTGACCATCACTGTCTCGATTCATGATTGAAAATATGCGACGAAACAAAAGGGAAAAGAATAATACAATTTGAAATGCAACCTGTCAAGTGACAATCATTAAATTTCTATTATTTCACTAATAAAAAACATCGTCCTATTTGCAAATGCTTACGCTGGGCGAGAAATAAAAGAATCTATTGGCCTTAATACCTTTATAACAGATTCTACGTGTTTCGATCAGAACAACCCAAACAGCACGGGCGGAGGCCTAACGGCTTCCGCCCGTATCTGTCCATCAAACGACCACGACTCTACTGACGCTCTTTAAGGAGATGATCCACCACGGTCGGATCGGCCAGTGTTGTCGTATCGCCTACATCTTCGTTGCCCGCAGCTATACTCTTGAGGATTCTCCTCATGATCTTGCCGCTTCTCGTCTTGGGCAAAGCATCGGCGAACTGAATCTTGTCGGGCTTTGCGATGGGCCCGATCTCCTTGGCTACGTGATCGCGGAGCTCCTTCTTCAGTTCTTCGCTCTTCTCGTAGCCGGCAGTCAATGTCACGAACGCGTAGAGACCCTGACCCTTGATTTCATGGGGCATAGGAACCACTGCAGCTTCAGCGACAGCCTTGTGGCTTACGAGAGCGCTCTCGACTTCCATCGTTCCGATCCTGTGACCGGAAACGTTGATCACGTCATCCACACGGCCCATGATCCAGAAGTAGCCGTCCTCGTCGCGGCGTGCACCGTCGCCCGTGAAATAGACGCCCGGAAATCTGCTGAAGTACTGGTCTTTATACCTCTGTTCGTCACCCCAGACAGTCCTGAGCATCGCAGGCCACGGCTTCTTGATGATGAGATAGCCGCCTTCGTTCGTATCGCAAGGTGTGCCGTCTTCCCTTACCACCTCGGGGAAGATCCCGGGGAACGGCATGGTCGCCGAACCAGGCTTGATCGGGAAAGCACCTGGAAGCGGAGTAATCATGATTCCACCTGTCTCAGTCTGCCACCAGGTGTCTACGATCGGGCAGCGTTCGCCGCCGATGACCTTGTAGTACCATATCCAGGCCTCGGGGTTGATAGGCTCTCCGACCGTACCGAGAAGCCTCAGACTCGAAAGGTCGTGCTTCTTCGGCCACTCGTCTCCGTCACGAGCTATCGCTCTGATCGCTGTGGGGGCTGTGTAGAAGATGTTGACTTTGTACTTCTCCACCACATCCCAGAACCTGTCGGGCTGAGGATAGTTTGGTACACCCTCGAACATCAGCGTCGTAGCACCGAGGCTCAAAGGACCGTAAACAATATAGGAATGACCGGTAATCCATCCGATGTCTGCTGTACACCAGTACACATCGTCGTCCTTGATGTCGAAGATCCACTTCGAAGTGAGTGTAACATAAACGAGGTAACCGCCCGTCGTATGGACGACACCCTTGGGTTTGCCCGTCGTTCCGCTCGTATAGAGAATGAATGCAACGTCTTCAGCGTCCATCTCTTCATAAGGACACTCTTCAGCGGCATCGGCCATTTCGTCGTGCCACCACAGGTCACGGCCTTCGACCATGTTGACCTCGTTCTTCGTCCTCTTAACTACGATAACCTTCTCTATCGTCTTAGTACCTTCGAGTGCCTTGTCGGCATTGCCCTTCAGAGGAAACACCTTGCCGCGGCGGAAAGAACCGTCGGCTGTGATGAGCATCTTCGCCTCGGCATCTATGATTCTGTCCTTGAGCGACTCGGCACTGAATCCGCCGAATACTATGCTGTGTATGGCACCGATTCTCGCGCAGGCGAGCATCGAAATGGCAAGTTCGGGAATCATCGGAAGATATATACAAACCCTGTCGCCCTTCTTGATTCCGTGCTTTTTCAAAATGTTGGCGAACTTACTCACCTCTTTGTGCAGCTCTCTGTAGGTGTACTTCTTCGAATCACCTTCAGGCTCGCCTTCCCAGATGATTGCGGTTTTGTCTGCACGGCCGTCCTCGAGATGTCTGTCCAGGCAGTTGTATGCAATATTGGTCTTGCCACCCTGGAACCACTTCGCGAAAGGCTCGTTCCATTCGAGTACCTTATCCCACTTTTTGAACCAGTGGATGATCTCAGCCTGCTCACCCCAGAAGCCCTCCGGATCCTCCTCGGACTTCTTGTAGAGAGCCTTGTACTCATCCATGCTCTTTATGTAGGCCTTCTCCGAAAACTCCTTCGGCGGCGGGAAAACTCGCCGTTCGTCCAGCATCGAAGTGATGGTCTTTTTATCTTCTGCCATTCGTTACCTCCTATGATTCCAACGGGTTGACGATTGATTTATTGCAATGAACCAAAGCTCGATTTGAGTTGAGCATATTAATAATAAATATAGCCGATGTCAAGACAAAATCCAGCATTATTAATCATTGTCGAAGGGTAGTGTTCACAAGATCCGGACGGATCGACGTCGATATATTCAGGCTTGGAATCGTGCCATGGAATCGAGCCAGACTGGCACAACACCCGAAGCGTTCATCACCCAGCGATTCCTTGACAACTATAGGTTCAATCATTATTAATAAGCTATGACTTTCTATCGATAAGGTCCAGGTTTGAGGTGTTGTTTAGAACGAATTTTTCCATGCTCTTGTCCACACGCCTGATGAGGAGGAACGAATGGATTTTGTTAGAAACGCCATAGGAAAGATGGTTCCCACTGAGGTGAACGGAAGGAAGAAAAGGCCTTTCAAAGAGGCATTCGACCCGGATTACAGTGAAAACTATGCTGCAAGACCGGGTAAGACATCGATGCATTCGGGTGCGAGCAAGGTCACCGATCTTGATTCGGTCATCGAACTCATATCGGACGGCGACACAATATCCTATCCCCACTACTACAGACTGGGTGACGTGAACCTCGAGCTCATCGTCAGGAAGCTCAGGGAGCACGGCAAGAAAAACATAAAGATTCTCGGAAACGCCTTCTTCGACAATTGCATCCCCTGGCTTCCCGAAGCGATCAAGGACGGCACGATTGGGGGTATCATGGGCAACTCATACCGCGGTATGGGCAAACATCTCATGGCGGGCGATTTCCTTCCATGGATCGTAACGGGCTTCGGGCACGGCGATCGCGTGAGAAAATTCCATACGGGAGAGGAACGCGTAAAGGTGGCTTTCGGCCCCGTGCCTATTGCAGACAAGTGGGGCAATGCAAACGGCCTTCTCGGAAAACCCGAGCATTGGGTGGGGCCGTTGGGACTCTTTCTCGCAGATACCCTTTGGGCAGAGCATGTAGCTCTACTCGCAGGCGAGATATCGGACAACTACATCTTCCCGAGATCGCTCTCCATGATAGACGTAGACTATGTCATCAAGGTCGACAACCCCGGGAACAGTGAGGGCATCGGCTCCGGCACGCTCGATATCGAGAAGATTCGCTCGAACAAATTCAACGCTCGAATAGCGGAACAGGTGATAAAGGTAATGGAAGCCTCGGGTGTGATCTTCGACGGCTTCAACTTCCAGGTAGGTTCCGGCGCAGGCCTCATAGTCCTCGACGAACTGCATCGAATACTAAAGGAAAAAAAGATACAGGCTGGATTCGCGATTGGTGGATGCACATCACTGCACGTGGACATGCTTCACGACGGCGCCATTTCGAACCTGCTCCACGGACAGTGCTTCGAACCATCCAAGAAGGTAATGGACTCTATGCTTTATGACCACAACCACTATGAGATATCGACTGGCGAGTACGACGACGTTGCAAATAAAGAAAACGCTGTAAATATGCTCGATGTCTCAGTGCTTTCCACACTCGAGATGGACCTCAAATTCAATGTGAACAGCATCTGTGCCAACGGACGAATCATCGGAGGAATAGGAGGAGCGCAGGGAGTGGCAGCCGGCTCGAGCCTAACGATCATGTTCCTCCCGCTCGCTACAGGGAAAAACGGCAAGGGATTCCCGAGGATTGTCGACGAGGTGTTTACAGTGTCGATACCAGGCGAGGTGATCGACGTGGCTGTGACCGAGGATTTTATTGCTATAAATCCGAAAAGCAAAAGCCCCTATATTGGAGAGCTCAAGGCCAATGCCTCGAAGAAGGGGCTAAAACTGGCAAGCATCGAAGAGTTGCACGAAAGAGCTGTAGCTAAGGCAAAGGAGTTCGGGGAAATACCACAAAGAGTCGAAGTCACCGACACACCCGTCGAGGTCGTGGAATGGAGAGATGGGACACTGCTCGATACGATCTTCAAACCCGTCTAATAAATGTTCCGAATGCACAACCCCTCGGCCATCGCGGATCGAATCGGCACAAAAGACCATATAGAACAGCCCGCATCCGATCGACAGGTGCCCCTAAAATTCTATGAAGAAGCAAGTCTTCTTTTCGTATATTCGACGAGGCCGCCCGCATCGAATATCTCTAGCGCCTTGCCCGAAAGAGGAACGAAGCTGAACTCTTCGCCGAGAATCTCGAGACGTCCATTCTCCGTATCTATTCTGGCGCGAGAGCCGTGAACCTTCTCCTTGTTTTTCCTAGCGAATCTCGAGGCATCCGCGCAGTCTATCACAACGAGTGCCTGATTTATTGCATTTCTATAATATATTCTAGCAAATGACTCGGCGACTATAGCCCTGATTCCTGCAAACTTCAACGAGGTGACTGCCTGCTCTCTCGATGAGCCGCAGCCGAAATTTCTTCCCGCAACGATAATATCGCCCTCTTCCACCTTCGATGCAAAGTCAGGGTCAAAGTCTTCGAGGGCGTGCTTGGCCATCTCTTCGGGACCGAAAGGCTCGTAAGTGTACTTGCCCGGGTATATCACATCTGTATTAATATCGTCATCATCGAGGACCCAGATTCTACCATCAAGGATCATCTACATCTCCCCCTTTGAACTTCGACCTCTTCTGTTCACAGAAGGCCAACTCTATTTGAATGAATCGACTCTTCGAACTGCTTTTCTACCGATAGAAGCATCTTCGATCCCTATCGGCTCGACAGTGGATCGAACGCGCCGAGTTCACATAAACACTTTTTTCACAAATAATCACGTAGGACATGATCAACAAAAACACCTAATTCACACATACTGAACTCAGGGAACAACTATCCTTCCGGCCAGAGCGGAAGCAGCGACCGTCGCAGGAGAAGCGAGATAGATGCCCGTGTCTTCGCTGCACCCCATTCTCCCCTTGAAATTACGGTTTGCCGAAGAGACCGCCCTTTCGCCGGGTGCAAGGACTCCGCCATAGGCCCCGAGGCACGGCCCGCATGCCGGCACGGCCACCTCTCCGCCTGCTTTTACGATCTTCTCTACGATACCCAGGCTCAACGCCTCTTCGAGCACCTTCCTGGATGCTGGATAGACAAGGAGCCTCACGCCCTTTGCGACCTTTTTGCCTTCGAGTATCTCTGCGGCTATGCGGAGATCCTCCACACGTCCGTTCGTACATGTACCGAGAAGAGCCTCGTCTATCTCGACTTCACCGAGCTCGGATACAGGTACCACGTTGTCAACCTTGTGCGGTTTAGCCACCTGAGGAGTGATCTGCGAGCAATCGAATTCGTACACCTTCTCGTAGGCGGCATCCTCATCGGGAAGAACGATGTCGTACTGCGTTATCCCCAGGCTATCGAACCATTCTCTGGCAACATCGTCGAATGGAACCATACCCGCCTTCGCTCCCATCTCGGCAGCCATGTTGCATATCGTCATCCTCCCCGAAATGCCCATCGACCTCACTACATCACCGTGGAACTCGACCGCCTTGTAGCTCGCACCATCCGCCGTGAGACGTCCGATCACATGGAGAATCACATCCTTCGGGTAGACGTTTTCCTGCAAACGGCCGTTCAGCACGATCTTTATCGTCTCGGGGACTTTGAGCCACGTCTCTCCAAGAGCCCATACGCTCGCCGTTTCCGTGCGTCCGATCGGAATGCCCGCCGCCCCGAAGGCGCCATGTGTCGTCGTGTGGGAATCTGAACCGAGAATCACCACACCGGGAATAACATGTCCGTACTCCGGCAGTACTTGATGGCAAATACCGGTACCCGCCTCGTAGAAATTCTCTATCCCCTGTTCCTCGACGAAATTCCTTATGATCTTATGGTTCTGTGCCTTTTTCCAATCGGGAGGTGGAACGGCATGATCGAGTGCGATAAAAACCCTCGAAGGGTTCCACACCTTCTTTGCCCCCATATCGAAGAAGATCTTGCTTATCGCAGCCGAGTTGTCGTGCGACAGGATCATGTGAGGCCGGGCAAAGACGATCTCACCCGCCCTGACCTCTTTTTCACCCGACGCAGCAGCAAGGATCTTTTCGATCAGTGTCTTTCCCATATTCTAATCCCCCGTTACGTTGAACAACCCGCCGGCTCTGTAGATATCGATCTGCACGCTCGACGGCTTACTTGCCTCAATTACAGCCCCGTTCTCTCTCTTTATGATCCCATTTTCGAAATCGACCTCGAGCCTTTCACCCTCTTCGATACCGAGCCCGTGAAGCGCAGGAACCTCGAGAAAAGGGAACCCCGAGTTGATGATGTTTCTCTTGTATATCGCACCTGTCGATTCTGTTAATATGAGTGATACACCCAGAGAAATAAAACAGTCTACCGCCTGCTGCCGCGAAGATCCGCAGCCGAAGTTTGAGCCTGCAATGATAATGTCACCTCGTTCGACGGTCGAAGCAAAACCCTCATAACCCGCGAGTGCCTCTAACGTGTGTTCGCCCATCTTTTCTATGTCGGTTATCGAAAGGTACTTGTTGTGGAATATCATGTCTGTATCAATGTCGTCAATGAGCCTACCCTCTCCGTCCACTATCAATCTCGCACGTCCCTTTATCCGCCCGCTCTTACCAAGATCGGAAGCAGATGTCATGTTTAGCCTTTCATTCGCCCCCCCATTCGCAGCCTCCCCTCGAGTGCCATAAGAGTTCCTTTGCCTTCCAGCGCTCCCTGCGCTGACTGATGATTCTTTCTTTTCGGGGTTATCGGCAACGTCTGAGGTTTCTCGTTTTCCCCTGTCCTCGTCACGGCTATCGTTTTCACCTCTTCTCTCGCCCTCCGGTCTGCCAGAAG
>NATK01000159.1 GCA_002085285.1 Candidatus Latescibacteria bacterium 4484_7 | reverse complement strand
CCCTTGACGATTTCTATCAGATCCCTTTCGCGCAGGCCTGTCGCGACCGCTCTCTTGTGTACTATCGAGCCGTCGACGACGTATACGTATCTATTACCGCCTTTTTCTATCAATGCATCGAAGGGGATTACAGTCGCTCCTTCTTTCTTCTCTGCTATTACTTCTAGTCTGGCGAACATACCGGGTTTGAGCAGCTGCTCGGGGTTGGCGACTTCGATCTCGATCTCGAATGTTCTCGTCATCAGGTTGGCTGCGGGGCTCACCGTATAAACCCGACCCCTGAAGAGTGAATCGGGATGGGCATCAACCCTTATATACACGGGTAGGCCCGCACGGATAAATTTTTCATCCCTGTCAGAAACGCTTGCCTTTATCTTGATTTTCGAAATGTCCATCAGCGTGACTACACCTTTCGAGCCCTGCATCATCATCATTGGGTTTATCATCTCGCCTTCGTTGAGATTTCTGCTCGCGATCACTCCCGCAAACGGTGCCTTCATAATGGAAACATCGAGCTGGTACCTTGCCAGATCCAATGCCGCTTGCGCCTGTTTCAACTGGGCGCTGGCGGCATTGTATGCGAGCTGCACTTTTTCGTACTGCTGCTCAGAGACCGAGCCCTTCGCCTTGAGGTTTTGCATCCTCTTCCAGTTTAGCTCGGCGTCTTTGAGATTGGATTTTGCAATGGCGAGACCCGCCTCGGCCTGCTCGAGCTGCAGCTCCGTAGCCTCGGTGTCGAGTTTGGCGAGGATTTCTCCCTGCTTCACGGTATCTCCTGCATCGACGTAGATCTTCGCCACCTTGCCGCTTATGTTCGGTGTCACCTCCACCTGCTGCCACGGATCGATGTTGCCTGTGAGCTCGAGTACTCTCGAGATGTCTCGCCTGACCACCTTTGCAGCCTTGACCGGGACGGCTCGTCTCTTCTTGCTGGAAGATTTTCCCTTGCCCCCGCAAGAGCTGACGGACGATACGGCGAGAACTCCCGCGAGGAGGATGACAAGAAAGGCATCGACCCTGAACGTAGAAACGGCGCCCTTGATCTTGGCGAATCGGCTCATGAGATTTCTTTTTTCCATTGCGTTTCCTTTCGTGCTGAGTTCCTCTGTCAAATCGCAAAATCAGCGTGTCTGATCCAAACCCATCGATCTGGCCAGATCAGCCCTCGCCATCCTGTAGTTTATGAACGCGTTGCTGAAATCGGTCTTTGCGCCTGTCAGCATGACCTGTGCATCGAGAAGCTCGGCATTCGTCACGAGTCCCTCCTTGAACTTCTCGTCTGTCACCCGGAAATTCTCTTCAGCCTGGTCGAGCGCCTCCTTCGCTGCATCTATCTCGTTGCGCGCCTCGACTACGGATAGGTAGGCTCTCGTAATATTGAGGATGAGACCGTCTTTGAGCCCCTTCCTCGATACCTCGACCTGCTTTAGTCGGCTCTTCGCCTCTTCTCCCTGGTAGGCCGCTTTACCCCAGTCGAAGAGGTTCATCTGGGCATAGAAGCCGACTGTCCAGGTCGTATAGAAATCCTTGTTGTACTCCCTATCGGGGTATTTGTATTCGAGGTTCGCCGAGAAGAAGATGTCGGGAATGTACCCGCTCCGTGCTATCTCGACCTGTTTCGCAGCCATCATCTTCTGGTAGTCCATCGTCTTGAGCTCTGGGCTCTTCTTGAGCCCTGTTTCTATTGCCGAGTCGAGATCGATCTCAGTCGTATCAATAGCCTCGAGGTTCGAGGTGCAAATGATCTCCTTGTCGATCGAGATTCCCAGGGTATTGCAGAGGTTTCTCCTCGCCAGCTTCACACCGTGCCTCGCGCTCATCAGGCCGAGCTTGGCCTTGGAGTAGTAAACCTTCGATTTCAGCAGATCGTTCTTGGCGGCAATGCCGACGTTGTACATGTTCTCCACATCGTTCAGGTGGGCTCTGAGCTGCTCGAGCGATTCAGCGGCGACCTTCTCGTACTGCCTCGCTCTAACTAGGTTCCAGTATGCAGCTTTGACCTGGTATATCAGCTCCTTGTGTGTTCGAGTGAGCTCCGATTGGGCGGTGGCCCTGGCCAGCTTGCTGATCTCGAACGAATTTTTAAGCTTTCCGCCTGTGAATATAGGTTGACTCAAAGTCAGCGATGCGGAGAAGTTGTCCGGAAGGCCTATTGTTATTTTCTTCGGTGTTCCCGGCGGAGGGGTGCCGCCGCCGAACATCATGAATTTGGATGTAGGAAAAAATGGTGCCATGTCGAGCCTCGTGTAACCTGCCTGTCCCTCCAATTGAGGAAGGAACGCCGTTCCGGCCTCGCCGACCTGACTCTTCGCCTCGTTGACCTTTTCCACGGCGACTCTCATGGTCGGATTGTTTTCCAGCGCTATCTCGATGCTTTGATCGATTGTCAACGCCAGGGTGTCTCCCTCGGCCCGCCCGGGCATCCCGCTATGCGAATCAACCTGCTGAGCGGGCAGGGTTGCAGGTGCTGAGAGAAGAAAGAGAACGATAAGAAAGTTTACTGCGACTTTCATGGATAATCCTTCCTTTCATCTAATTGCTCGACGAGAAATAATATGAGAATCCGACATCGAGCGTTACGAAACCCTGCTCGGTGAACCTTTTTACAGTCATAGATGCCCTGAAGTGTCTGCCTATCCATTTGTCGAAGGCGATGTCGTAATCATACCCCGCCTCGAGTGCGTTCGGCATATCGACAGCTTCGTTGTAGCTGCCGTTTACCGATATGGCCGTGCCCGCTGAGACGGTGAAGCCGAATGTTCTCGTCGGTTCTGCATTCGATGATGAGCTCAGCAGCGCCAGGCACATCAACAACAGTGCAATTGAGAGCCAGATCCTTTTCAATTTTTCCTCCCCTTTTTTTGTTTATTCGTTTCAGTTCCGTCTCTTTTCATGATTCCGTAGAAGACGAGCTCTTTGAACTGTTTTGTTTGCTCTGCCACGCTTTTTTTATTCTTCAGCTCGAGCTCCCCTTGCATGAGGGAGTGCATTATACCTCCGGCAATGGAGAGCGAAGCGCTCTTTGCGTTGAAACGCCTGAATATCCCCTTCTCGATGCCATCGTTCAAGATGTCCTCGAGAAGATAGAAGTGTGCAGAGTGCCTTTTCCCGAACTTTGTTTTCATGTCTTCTCTGAACATGTCCTTGTATCTGTACAGTATCTTGAAGAGGCTCTTGTTCTTTCTGAGATAATCGAGGTAGACCTCGAGCGCTTTTTCGAGTTTGAGAACCGGATCGTTGATCCCTTCCAATGATTTGTAAACCTTGCCGATCAAACGGCTAAGCCCCCAGTCTATGGTCGAAAGGAAGAGGTCGGATTTGTTTTCGAAGTAGTTGTATAGGGTTCCTTTCGATACTCCGGCCGTCCTGGCTATGTTGTCCATTTCCGTCTCGTGAAAACCGCGGTTCGAAAACTCTCTTATGGCCGCCCTTATGATCTGGTTTTTTCTTTTTGCTATGAGCTGTTTTTTCTTGCTGCCTTCTGCCACTGCAAAGCTCCTTCGGTTTCGGCGCCGGAAGTATTTTTTGAATGACTGGTCAGTCAATATATTGCAGAATCCGTTCCAATGTCAAGGAGAAATTTTCAGCTAATCGGGGATAGGAGCTTTTTTCAATTGACAATCTGTCGATGTGGTAATATTTTCCTCTTCGAAGATGTAAAAAGTTTATCAATATTAAACGGAGCTATTTAAAGACTTACTGTTGAAGAAAGACAGCGATTTTGCGAGCTTAAGGAGGTTTATCTTGAGAGGTCGGGTTTTGATAATAGATGATGAACCTGAGATAAGAAGAAACCTTAAGGTTGGACTTGCACAGGAAGGTTTTAGTGCCGTTGCCTGCCCCGACGGAATTTCGGCAATTCATGAGCTCGAAAGTGCTCGTGAAAAAGATCTTATGTACGACTATCTTGTTACTGATATTTTCATGCCTGATATAGACGGGCTAAAGATACTTAAGGTGATCAAGAAACAGTATCCGGAACTGCCTGTATTAGTAATAACCGGTTATGGAGATGTAAGTTTAGAATTGGAAGCAACTTCAGAATACAACACAGCTTATCTCGATAAGCCTTTTGAAATATCAGAGCTGGTTAAAGCTCTCGAAGGGCTTTCGCCATCCTCTGTTTCTTCTGGAAAACCGGAGGTAGAAGAAGAGCCGGCGATGCGTGAATCTATAACCTCTTACTTGACAATAAAAGTGCTGGACCAGGAGAAGAGTATGGAGATTTACAAGAAGTTGTACTACATGGATGGTGTTCAGCAATGTGAGGCAGTGCGTGGTGATTTTGATATTATTATAAGGGCACAAGCCTCACTACAGGAAGAAATAGATGATCTCTTTGATAAAATAGGCAAGATGGACGGGGTCGAAATCGTATCTATGAGCAAGGTGGAAAGGCCTAAGCTCGACCGCGATGTGGATGAATTCATTAGTATATACTCAAAATTGGTCAAGGAATCGGAGAGTGCTAGTAGTTCGAGTAAAAAAACAGGGACGACGAGTTACATTATTGTGGATATCGAAAAGAATGCCATACAAAAGGTTTTCACCACTGTGTTTTTTATCGATGAAGTTGTTTTTTGCGATGTTATCGAAGACGGCTCCAAGCTGGTAGGAATGGTGACCGGGCACAATTCCGGTTGAAACCTATTGGAAAGTTCATAATTCGCGTTTGTAATGGCACGGCATGCCATGTGTCTGGTGCAAACATGCTCAAAGAGACAATTCAAGATGAATTGGGTATAGAAGAAAATGAAACCACGGATGATGGCCTTTTTACGCTAAATACGGTTGCCTGTCTTGGATGTTGTTCACTAGCTCCTGTCGTAATGATTGGTGAAGAAACTTACGGAAAACAAACTCCGGCATCAATTCGGAAGATCCTTCGCGAATACAGACGCAGGGAAGAAAAAGGTTCCAAAAAGAAGTCGTTACGATAAATAAAACTTAGAGATTGTTGCAGTAGACCGAAGCAGGTTGGGAAGAGAGGTTTTCCTCGAATATTAGGAGTTTATTTGATGAAAAAAGCAATTGTTGGCATGGGCACATGCGGCCTTTCAGCCGGGGCTCAAGGGACCTACGATAAGCTGGAAGAGATTCTTAGCAATAACGAGAACTCCTTCGAGTTATCAATAACGGGTTGTATAGGTATGTGCTATATGGAACCGCTTGTGGAGGTCCGAGAGGGAGAAGACAGGGTAATATATGGCAAAGTAACTCCCTCGATTGCAGAGAAAATATTTAGCGAACATATCCTAAATGGCAGGATATTAGAAGAAAATGTAGTATGCAGGATTGATGGCAATGGTGAGGTAACCGGTCCGGAGGCTGATTTTCTCAATCTTCAATCAAGGATAGTATTGAGAAATTGTGGGGTTATTAATCCGGAGATAATTGAAGAGTACGAGGCAAGGGGAGGGTACAAGGGTCTTCGCAAAGCCTTATTTGAAATGAAGCCCGATGAAATTATTGAAGAGGTTAAAAATTCGGGGTTAAGGGGGCGCGGGGGAGCAGGATTCCCAACAGGTCTCAAATGGTCGTTTGCCGCTAAGAGTAACAGTGAAATTAAATATGTTGTGTGCAATGCGGATGAGGGTGACCCCGGGGCATTCATGGACCGTTCTGTTCTGGAGGGGGATCCTCATTCGGTGCTTGAAGGAATGATAATATGTGCCAGGGCAATAGGGGCTTCGCATGGATATATTTATTGCAGAGCGGAATATCCTCTTGCGATTAAAAGGTTGAATATTTCAATCGAAGCGGCGAGAGAAAAGGG